>DASSSG010000256.1:0-8525 GCA_035708545.1 Bryobacteraceae bacterium
CGCGGAATCCGCCGGGCTCATGTTTCCCATGGATCTCGGTGCACGCGGCTCGGCCATGGCCGGGGGACTGATCGCCACGAATGCCGGCGGGACGCGCGTGATCCGCTATGGCATGACCCGAAGCCTCGTGCTTGGCCTGGAGGCGGTTTTGGCGGATGGAACGGTCATCTCGTCGATGTACCCGATCATCAAGAACAACTCGGGTTATGACCTCAAGCAGTTGTTCATCGGTTCGGAGGGCACTCTGGGTGTGATCACGCGCGCCGTGCTCCGGCTGTTGCCGCGGCCGCGCAGCCAGAATACGGCCCTGCTCGGCGTCAATCAGTTCTCTCAGCTGCCGCAGCTGCTTCGCTGTCTTTCGTCGGCCCTGGCGGGAACTCTCAGCGCGTTCGAGGTCATGTGGAACGACTTCTACCGGCTGGTCACCACCCCGCCGGCGAGACAGACGCCGCCGCTGCCCCAAACGCACCCGTACTACGTCATCGCCGACGCACTGGGCTCGGATCAGGCGACGGATCAGGAGCGCTTCCAGAACGTGCTGATGCAGGCGGTCGAGAACGGCCTCGCGGCCGACTGCGTCGTCGCGATGTCGGCGGCTGAGCGCCAGGGCATCTGGGCGATGCGGGACGATGTCGAGCAGATCCACCAGTACCGGCCATGGTTCGGATTCGACGTGAGCATGCCCATTCGCGACATGGAATCCTACGTTGCGGCCGTGCGCGCGAAGCTTGGGCGCGGGTGGCCGCGGAACGTCTGCTTTGTGTACGGACACATGGCCGACGGGAACCTTCACCTCAACATCCATGTCGGCCCGGGTGATGCCGAAACACGGCACGGCGTCGAGGAGATCGTTTACGGTGAATTGCCGCGTGGCCGCGGGTCCGTTTCCGCCGAACACGGCATCGGCCTTGAAAAACGCGAGTATCTCCGGTTGTGCCGGACGCCGCAGGAACTCGAGCTGATGCGCACCCTCAAGCGTGCCCTGGACCCGAAGCGGATTTTGAATCCGGGGAAGGTGATCGCATAGTTTATGCCCGACCGCATCGGCGTCGTGGTGCACGCGGCACCCGGTCCCGGCGTTTTGCACCAGATCACGGGCGTGGTAGCGCGACATGGCGGCGATATAGCGTCGGTCGACATCCTCGACAGCGGACCGCCGGAGGCGCGGCTGTACCTCGAAATCGATTTGGATGTGCCTGCCGAACACGTCGTCGCAGATCTCCGCGCACTCCCGGTCACCCGCCTGGCCGAAGCCGTGAAAACCATGGGCCGGATCTATGGCAAGCGCGTCATCATTATCGGCGGAGGCGCACAGGTGGGACAGGTCGCGATCGGCGCCATCTCCGAAGCGGACCGGCACAACATCCGCGGCGAACACATCTCCGTGGACACGATTCCGCTGGTCGGCGAGCAGCCGCTGGCCGAAGCGGTTCGTGCCGTTCCGCGGCTGCCGCGGGCGCGCGTGCTTGTGCTCGCCGGGGCGCTCATGGGCGGTGACATCAATGAGGCAGTCATGGAGGTTCGCGGGCAGGGGCTGATCGTCATCAGCCTGAACATGGCCGGCAGCGTGCCGGAAGCGGCCGATCTCGTGGTAACGGATCCCGTGCAGGCGGGCGTAATGGCGGTCATGGCGGTCGCCGATACCGCCAAGTTCAACATTCAGCGACTGAAACGGCGGGTGTTCTGAAGTGTGTAACACCACGCATGCGTGGGGCGTCTATAGCGCAGGTCAACCGGACCCTGGAGGGCGCTGTGGCTGTGATGGATCCGCGCGTAGCGGCGGGTCTCACCACAACGCAAGCGCCTTTTATCGAAGCGGCCCGCCGGCGCGGCGAGCTGTACATACACCAGCCGTACGAACTCTACTCGGAAGAGAATCATCGCACCTGGCGCCGCTTGTATCAGCGCATCACGCCCCGGTGGGGGCAATACGCCAACGAGCATTTTCTCCGCGGGATCGACTCGCTGAGTCTCCCCGCCGATCGCGTACCCCGGCTCGATGAAGTGAACCGCTTCCTGTACCCGCTTACGGGTTTTCGGGCACGGGCAGTGAGCGGCTATATCCCTGCATTCCTCTTCTTCGACTGCCTCCGCCGCCGCGAGTTCCCCACGACAATCACCATCCGCCGCGGCGACAAGCTTGACTACTTGCCTGAGCCGGATATCTTCCATGACATCGCCGGTCACGTCCCGATGCACACTGACCGGGCATTTGCCGATACGCTGGTCCGTTTTGGCGATTGCGCCCATACGGCCGCCGAGCTTGTGTCGACCATCTCCGACAAACAGGTCCGAGCCGCCCGCCTGACGAGCATCATTCGCGGAATGGCGCGATTTTTCTGGTTTACGGTGGAGTTCGGACTGATGCGCTCCCGCGACGGATTAAAGGCATACGGGAGCGGGCTCCTGAGCTCGTACGGCGAACTGGCACATGCACTGGAATCGCCGGATGTACAACACTACCCGATGCAACTGGAATGGGCGATCAACCAGGCGTTTGAGATCGACCACTTCCAGCCGCTGCTCTTTGTTGTGGATTCCTTCGAACACCTGTTCGAACTGACAGACCGCCTGGACAACTGGATGCGGGAAGGACGACTGGACAACGTGGCGCCGGGTGAGCCGCAGGTGAACGAAGCAGACGTCGCGAGCTTCGATACCACCTGATACCGGCCAGCTTGCCGGCTATTCGACAGTGATGCCGAACTCGCGCAGCGCGCTGCCGTTGCTGTCGGGCTCGTAAACTCGCAGCCAATACTGGCCGGGGTCCAGAGTGCTGCTGATCACGGCAACAAGGGATGTACCCACTGGTCTGACGGTCTCGCGCCAAAGCGGGTCACCGCCGCTGTTCACCAGTTCGACGCGGTATGCGGCAAGTGAGGCAAGCTCGGTGGTATCGACATGCAGTTTGAGCCGCTTCCCGGCACGAGCTCGACTGGCGTCTCGCTCGGAGCCGCGTTGCGCTGAAAGGGTGAGCTCCTGGTATTCGCGGGGCGTCCGCAGGTTAACGGTCATGAGGAAAATGGCGGCGACGGCGGCAGCGGCCATAGCCACTGACGGCCAGCGCCAGTTCGCGAAGGACCACGGGCCGCGCGGCTGAGTGCGCCGGGGCGACGCCGCGGAATTCCCTGCGTGATCAGCGAGCGTGGATCGCAGCGCTTTCGTGTAGCGATCTTCCTGCTCCAGACGCTGCTGGCATTCCTCGCACATCAGGAGATGTTCTTCGAACCGGGTTGCTTCCGGCTCAGCAAGCCGTCCGAGCGAGTAGAGTTCAATGTTGTGGTCGGTGGCGTGCATCTGGTTGGACATTTCCGTCTGCTGCCTTTCTAGTACGGCACGACTCCGGGTACCACGTCTGCCGCTTCTACCTACAACGAGTGTGTTTTGCCGGAATTATTTCTCAGAGAAAAATTACTGAGAAGGCTGCTCTGGAGCCGGCGTCTGCCAATCTCGCCAAAGCGCGCCTTGGCCCGGGATTTGAGCAGACGGAACTGCGTGTCGGTCAGATTCATATCGCGGCAGATTTGTTCCTGCGACTGCTCATAGAGATAGAAGCGGGTGAGGATTTCGCGGTCGCGCCGGGAGAGTTCTCCCAAAACACGCTGCATGATCGATTCGCGTTCCTGATCGATCGCGCTCAGTTCGGGGTTGGCTTCTCGATCGACGATCGCCACGCCGGCATCGATTTCAGCCTGCTCGCGGCGGTTTTGAACGGCTGCGTCAATGTAGGATGCGATCTGGCGCCGGACGATGGTCCGGACGAACCCCATCAGGCGATCCGGGTCGCGAAGCTCGCCGCGGCGAATCGCGTGCACAACGATGAGGAACGTATCGTGCACCTTGTCATCGAGTTCCTGGGGACCGAGCTGGCGGCAGAGAAAGAAGCGAATACCGCGGGAGAAGATGGCGTACAGCTCTTCCATGCCCTCCTGGTCGCCTTCCTGAATCCTCCGCACGAGCCCGGACCAATCTCGTCCCGCCGCAGCCGTTTCGTCCCTGCGGGTCTCGTCCGCGGATGTCTGCTGGTTGGACAAACCGGAGGTCTCGGGCTGTTCACGTGTGCTGCTCAACACAGTTAATCCCTTCCGCTCACGAAAAACGCGGCCCAATAGCGTGGCTGAGCTCGCCATGAACCGGAATTCAGCATTTCGAGCTGCGCCGCGCGCAGGGCCCGCGCACACGAGCGTGCGGACAACGGTTCGGGCAAACGCCCGACCGCGTGATAAAAAGCGGTGAACAACTCGCCGGTGTCGTCGGCCGTAGGCCAGTGGCTGGCGATCACAGTCCGGGATCCGCTGAGCAGCCATGCGCGGGTCAGGCCCGTGAGACCGGCACCGGAAACCGCACGGCCCCGACCGGAGCTGCAGCCGCTCAAGACCACCATCGGCACTCCGTAGCGTTTTCTGGAGATCTCCAGCGCGTCGAGAAAGTCCGGCTGTCCGCTCTCGTCGAGTCCGAGACCGATGAGCGCTCGCTCGCTGTCCGCGCTGGATACGATATGAACTGCCAGGTGGAGCGATGCCGGACGGCGGCGGAGTTCGGCTTCCAACCGCGCGCGCGTGACCTCGGGGCCGGTAAGTACGGTAGCGGCGCCCAGGTTCCACTCCCTTGCGCAGCGCCGGGCTTCGATACTGCTGGCCGGGATTCGCGCGAGTTCCAGCTGGGCCGCGATTGGGGCAGCCTGGGCCGCGAGCGCCGAGGCAGCCGGCGCACGGCGGCGCCCTCGCGGGTCGGCAGCGTTATAAACCGGATCGGCGACGGCAAGAAATGCGTTGTGGCGCTCAGCGGGCGCGCTGTCGCCCTGCATAAAGCCCGATGGCCGTGTACGAAATGTGTGCCGCTCGACAGCGTACTGATTCCCATCCGGTAAAGCGCCAAACGGGATTTCAAAGAGCACGTCATCGAGAACAAGGACCCAGTCACGGCAGGCGTGGACGCGCGAACTGAGTTTGCCAAACAGTTTGCTGAACAGCTTTCGGCCCGATTCGGTGGCATCCCTGCCCGCAAGAAGCGCGTCGCGGAAATCGCGAACAGCACTCGTGAGCTGCGGTCGGGAAGGGAGCACCTGTACTTCCAGTGCATTCTTCGTGACAGCCCAGACATACGACTCGTTGTCTGCCAGATGAAAACTGAGCAGGGCCTCACCGGCGGGCAAAGAGGCCCGCAGAGAACGTAGTACGGAATTCCCGGATTTAGTCTCGGAGAAAAGGTGGGGCAGCGCTGAAACCGGCTCGGGATTCAATTCGTGTGAGCTCCCCTTCCAGCTGGCGCATGCGAGCAGGTCCGGCCGCGGACTCGCGGGAGAGGCTGGCGACGGTGAGCGCCCGCAGCTCGGCGACGAGTTCCCAATAACGCTGAGGCAGGTTTTCGCGCCAGCCGCTTGTCTGCCGCAGGCTGGATGCGCGGTTCTCTTCGGAGGCAATAAATATCGCTGCTGCGAGCCGGTCGGACGGCTGCCGCGCGTAAGCCTCCATGCCGGCGCTCACGTAATCGCTGTAGAAGCGGCGGAACTGAACATCCACATAGCTCTGAACCTGATCTACCGGAATGAGATCGGCTCGGAGGCGGCGTGCAAGCTGGAAGGTTTGCGCGAAGTCGGCCAGAGCGCCGTCGAGGTCCCCGAGAGCGCGTCGCGCGAGGGCCCGGTGGTAGTACACACTCCACGGCGGCACGAGGGATCGGCCCGACTCGATGAGCTCTGCCGCGCGGTCGAGCAGCGCCCGTGCGCTGCGGGCGTCGCCGTTGGCCAGCTTCAGCATGCCGAGCGCGCGGAGGGTGATATCGACGCCACGCCCGCCGTGCAGGCGGCGGAGTCGAAAACTTTCGGTGAGAGCGTGCTCGGCGCCTGCACGATCACCGAAATCGAGAAGCCGGTAGCCCAGACGGTCCCATGCGTCCGCCACGGCGATGTAATCGCCGGCTTGTTCCGCCTCCACGATCGCAGTGCGGAATAACTCGAGTGCACCTGGCCGGTCATTGAGGTTGAACTTCAGCGTTCCCATGACGGTCAGCAGGCGCCAGCGCACGCCCCGTGAAAGTTGCGGCCGCAGCCGGGCCGCTTCGCTCACGACCGCCCACCCGGCTTCGTATTGTCCGAGGCGGGTGTACGTATCCGCGAGCAGCCCCGCGACCGCTGCTTCGCTGTCCGGATGACGGAGTTCGCGCGCAAGTTCGGCGGCTTGCTTCGCAGTACTTACGGCGGCTCGAAGGTTGTAGAGCGCAACATGTCCGTTGACAATAGCGGTCAGGAACAGCAGCTCATACTGCCGCTGGCCGGACTTTATCGCGCGCTCACGCGAGACCTCGGCGAGCCGCAGCGCTTGCGCCGCTGCGCCCCGTTCGAGCAGCGAGCCCACGCGGGCGTACGCGTCGCGGAGCGATTCAGAGACAGCGGATGCATTCTCAGTGCACTGAAGCACCTGAACGACAACGAATGAACCGCAGATAGCGATGTGGCGCGCGAGACTGCCGACCATGAAACGGATGCGGGAACGGGCAGCGAGCGAATCACTGCTGGCGATCCCAGGAGTAAACCGTTGTCGGGATTACTCCTGAGATCATACCAGACGAATGGTCTGCACAATGGCAGGTTAACTAGTGGAATCGGGTCATGGCGTGCGCCGCCAAACGCACGAGTGGGCAGAAGTTAGCCGCGGCGCCGGTTGGCTGGTTCGTCCAAACCGGCATGACGCCGCAGCTGGTTCTTACAGCCAGCTGAATTTGGGTGGCGGAGGAAGAATGATGATCGGAGGTATGTCATCAGGAAACATGGGTTTGGTCCTTTTCTGCAGAGCCGCTACAAGCCGCCCTGCACCCACGAAGCTAGCTTTCGGCCCGAAAACAATCGCCCGCGATTTCCCCGCAAGTTAATGCAGAACAAGGCAGATAATTTTTCCTGGGCTTTTGTCACCGACACCTCGGCCGTTCCACGCGCGCACTCACGGGAAGAGTCACCCGCCGTGGGCGCGTGCCAACCCCGTGACTGGTGTCACTGCGACGCGACTGCACAGCGTCCTATCTTGAGGTCCTATGCCTGTTCAGATTGGCGCGCCGCGCGAGAGCACATTCGAAGAGCCGGTTCGGCTCCTGAGCGACTGTCACCGGCGCGTGGAGATGTTCCTCAGAGTGCTCGTCAACTGTGCTGAGAGGGCGCAGCCCGGCTCACCACCGCCTTCGGAGCTCGCCACCGCGCTGCGATATTTCCGTGAGTCTGCTCCAAAACACACGGCCGACGAGGAGGAATCTCTCTTCCCGCGCCTCGCCCGAGTGCGGGCGGCCTGCGGACCGATGCGCAGACTCGAAGCGGATCATGCGGACGCCGCGCCGCAGCATGATCTGGTTGACCGCGTCGGCATGCTCTGGTTGGCTGAAGGCCGCCTGGACGCTGACGCCTTTGCTCAGTTTCGCTCGGCCGTCACGGATCTCGCGGCGATGTACCACCGCCACATCGAGATCGAGGACCGGGAACTGTTCCCGCTCGCCGAGCGCGTCCTTACAGCGGATGAGAAGCGCGAGATTGGCCGTGAGATGGCGCGACGCCGCGGCCCGGGCGGGCAATTGACATAACGCCTTTCCTGGAGCCGCCCTGAGGCAGGCCGCACAGCGTTGCAGTTGAGTGGCTCAGCTCACGGTTTCGCTGTCGGTTTTCTCGGCACGGGTTCAGGATGTGCCCGAATCATAACAATTGAATGGGTGAAATCACTCCTCGATTTCGATCGCAAGACAGGAAAGTACAAGATCAACAATCGGTTTCCAGGGACTTAAGAGGAATCGGCACGGTCCTTCCCGTGGCCGCATGATTGCTCTTGCCAATCTGGACAGACACGTTGGCGACGACAAAAACAGTCGAAATCACCGAACTCGTCCTGCGCGACGCGCACCAGTCGCTGATGGCGACTCGCATGGCGCTCGAGGACATGGTGCCCGTGTGCGAGACCCTGGATAATGCGGGCTTCTGGTCCATCGAGTGCTGGGGCGGCGCAACCTACGATGCCTGCATTCGCTTTCTCAACGAAGATCCGTGGGAACGCCTGCGTACATTCAAACGCCTGATGCCGAAAACGCCGCTGCAGATGCTCCTGCGCGGGCAGAATCTCGTCGGCTACCGCCATTACGGCGACGACGTGGTGGAGCGATTTGTCGCGAAGGCCGCCGACAACGGCATGGATGTGTTCCGCGTATTCGATGCCCTGAACGACATTCGCAATGTCCGCACCGCTCTCCAGGCAGTGAGGAAAGCGAACAAGCACGCTCAGGGCGTGATCTGCTACACGATCAGCCCGCTCCACACGATTGGCGCGTTTGTCGAGATGGCCGAGCAATTACTCGACATTGGCGCGGATTCGATCTGCATCAAAGACATGGCCGGGCTGCTGAAGCCTCAGCCGGCGTATGAGCTCGTGCGCGGCATCAAGGAGCAGTGCGGCGAACAGGTGCTCGTGCATTTACACACGCATGCGACCACGGGCGTGACCATGGTCAGCCTCATGAAGGCCATTGAGGCGGGGGCTGACATCGTCGATACC
>DASSSG010000257.1:0-4868 GCA_035708545.1 Bryobacteraceae bacterium
ATGGCCATCCAGACCCTCTTCGGCTCGGTGCCGCAGGAGCCGAGCCTCCTCGATCGCCTCAAAGCCGGAATTGAGAAGACCCGCGCCGGTATCAGCGACCGCCTTGAGGACGTGTTCGCCGGCCGCCGCGAGATCGATGCCGACGTTCTCGACGAGCTCGAGTACGCTCTGATCACCGCTGACATCGGTGTGAAGACCACCTCGGAGATCCTCGAGCAAATCCGGCTGCGCGTCGATCGCAGACAGGCCGGCGACGTCGAGAGCGTGAAGGCGCTCATCCGCGAGCACCTGCTCGAAGTTCTGCAGGCGCAGGACCGGCCGCTGCCGCGCGTGACCGAGCCTCCCGCCGTTGTCATGGTTGTAGGCGTTAACGGAGGGGGTAAGACCACGACCATCGGCAAGCTCGCGCGATTGTACAAGGACGAGGGGCATTCGGTGCTGCTCTGCGCCGCTGACACCTTTCGTGCCGCCGCCATCGAGCAGCTCGAAGTGTGGGGCGAGCGCACCGGCACCGAAGTCGTCCGCCAGAAACCCGGCGCCGACCCGAGCTCGGTCGTTTTCGATGCGCTTCAGGCCGCGAAGGCGCGCAACGTGGATTACGTCATTGTCGACACCGCCGGCCGCCTGCATACAAAAGAAAACCTGATGGCCGAGCTCGAGAAAATGCGCCGCACATCGAAGAAGGTGGTGCCCGATGCGCCGCACGAGGTGCTGCTCGTGATCGACGCCACAACGGGGCAGAACGGCCTCGAGCAGGCGCGCAGGTTCACGGAATCGAGCGGTGTGACCGGTATCGTGCTAACCAAGCTCGACGGCACTGCCAAAGGTGGCGTGGTTGTCGCCATCACACGCGAGCTCGCGCTGCCCATCCGTTACGTTGGTGTGGGCGAAAAGCCGGATGATCTGCTGCCGTTCGATCCGGAGTCGTTCGTCAACTCCATATTCGATCGGGAGTGACGGATGCCCGACTATATGGCCGAGGCGCTCGCGCTTGCGGAGCGCGGCCGCGGCCGGACCAGTCCGAACCCCGCTGTCGGCGCGGTGCTGGTCAGGGACGGCGTGGCGGTCGGCCGGGGCTACCACGTGTACGCCGAGCGCCGCCACGCTGAGATTGTCGCGCTGAACGAAGCCGGAGAACGGGCTCGCGGCGCGACGCTGTTCGTTACGCTCGAACCGTGCTCGCACGAAGGCCGGACGGGGCCCTGCACGGACGCGGTAATCAGCGCCGGCATCGCCGAGGTCGTGGCGGCGATGCAGGATCCCAATCCACTCGTTGGCGGCCGTGGTTTCGATCGTCTGCGCGCTGCGGGAATCAGGGTGCATCTTGCTCATGAGTACACGGCCGCCGCCGAGAAGCTCAACGAAGCGTATGTTCATTTCATGAGCACCGGGCTGCCGCTGGTGACGATGAAATCCGCAGTCACGCTCGATGGCAAGATCGCGGCCCCCGAGGACAACTCCGGCTGGATAACGAGCGAGCAGGCGCGCGCGCATGTGCAGACGCTGCGGCACGAAAGCGACGCGATTCTGACGGGCATCGGAACCGTTCTCAGCGACGATCCCCTGTTGAATGACCGCAGTGGACTCGAGCGCAGCCGGCCTCTGCTCCGCATCGTGCTCGACTCGCAGCTGCGTATGCCCCTCGGTTCGAGGATGGTCGCGAGCAACGCCGGCGATCTGCTGATCGTCACGACATCCGCAGCCGCCGACGACCGCCGCCGCGCACTTGAAGAAGCCGGCGTGCGCGTGCTCACGTTCGACGGTTACGCCGGCCGCACGGACCTGCGACGACTCGTCGAATGGCTCGGCCGCGAATGGTACCTGTCACTCATGATCGAAGCGGGAAGCCGCGTCAACTGGGCCGCCCTCGAAGCTGGCATTGTCGATAAGATCTTCTTCTACTACGCGCCGAAGATCCTGGGCGGCATGCAGTCGCTGCCCGTGGCGGGAGGCGTCGGCCGCAGGCGCCGCGCCGATGCCATTCGCTTCGACGAGGTAACGGTGCACATGATCACCGATACCGAATTTGCCGTGGAAGCGTGGACCACTCAGAGCCGTGATCGCGTCGGATCGCTGGCACAGCCATAGAATCATGTTCACTGGAATCGTAGAAGAGACCGGGAGCGTTGACTCCTTCGTCCCAAACGCCGCCGGCGGCGCGCGCATGCGCGTCCGCTGCGCGACCGTGCTGTCGGACGCGACGAACGGGTCGAGCATCGCCGTGAACGGCGTTTGCCTGACCGCGCTCGATCTGGACGGCCGATCCTTTGCCGCCGATCTTGCGCCCGAGACACTTCGCCGCACCAACCTCGGTGACCTCGGGCCGGGCTCACTGGTGAATCTCGAGCGCCCGCTGCTCGCTACCGGCCGCCTCAGCGGCCACGTCGTCCAGGGGCATGTCGATGCCACCGGCGAGTTTCTCGGCCTCGATGAGCTGGGTGATGACAATTGGTGGCTGCGCGTCCGCGTTCCGCCCGAACTCGACCGCTACCTCGTTTACAAAGGCTCGATTGCGATCGACGGTATCAGCCTCACGATCGCGGATGTGAAGGACCTGGTGGTCTCCGTCACGATCATCCCCCACACATATCGAGTAACATCGCTGCAGCAGTATAAGCCGGGCGCGCGCGTCAACCTGGAATGCGACGTCTTCGCGAAGTATCTCGAGAAGATGCTTCAGGATCTGGCCGTACCTGCGCGGCAGGCGTGAGGCCGGCTATTGCGATCACGCGGGCGCAGTAGCCGCTCGGCGGCGGGCGTTATGCTCAGGAGAAAACGCGATGATCAATGCGGTCCATACAGTTATCTACACGAAGGAAGCGGAAAAAGTCCACGCCTTCTTTCGCGACACTCTCGGGTTCCCTGCTGTCGACGCCGGCCACGGCTGGCTCATTTTTGGATTGCCGCCGGCGGAACTCGGCGTGCATCCGATTGACTCCGCAACCGACGAAGGCCGCCATCAGCTTTACCTGATGTGCGACGATATTCGCGCGACCATGCGCGAGCTGGAGAGCAAAGGCGTGGAGTTCACACAGCCGGTCAGTGAGCAGCCGTGGGGATTGCTCACAGCTATGAGGATGCCGGGTGGCGCCGAGCTGCATCTTTATGAGCCACGCCATCCCTCGCCGCTCGCGAATCAGGCCGCCAGCCGCTCCCGGTAGTACACAATCAGGTCTGTCGACGCCGGCGTGTGCCCGAGCTGCCGCAGCATGGTCGCGACCTGCCCGCGGTGGTAGGTCGCATGGTTGACGACGTGCAAGACGATCCGCCAGTTCGGGATCTCGAAATAATCGCCGCTCAGGTTTCGATGACGGCAGAGAGCTTCCGGGTCTGCGCTCGACGCGAACTGCTCGAAATCATCGAGCACCACGCGCCAGGTTCGCTCCAGCTCGGCCACGCTGTAACGCTCGCCCGGATCGTTCAGCGTTGTCCGCGCTCTTCCTCGCAGCCGCGATACCCACAGCAGGTCGCCCCAGAAGATGTGTTCCAGCGTATCGAGGATGCTGCCGAACGAGCATCCAACCTGCCGGCGGAGCCCCTCGTCGGATACGCCCCGGCATGCTTCGAGCAGGCGCATCGACGCCCAGCGGCTGTATGCGGCGTGATCTCCGAGCTCACTCTTCGTCATGCTGCGCGGCCAGGCGGGTCACCACCGCCATGTCCTCGAGTGTGGTGACGTCTCCCGTAACATCGTGCGTGGTCACAATCTCGCGCAGCAGGCGGCGCATGATCTTGCCGCTGCGCGTCTTCGGCAGTGTGTCCGTGAAACGAATCTCCTCCGGTCGCGCGAAGCTGCCGATCTCATGTGCGATCCACCTGCGCAGCTCCTGCCCGAGTTGATGGTGGTCGTGCTCTCCGCGCTTGAGCGTCACAAAACAGCAGACAGCCTGGCCGGTAATGTCGTGCGGCTTGCCGACGACAGCGGCTTCGGCCACCGCCGGATGCCGGACGAGAGCGGATTCGATCTCCATCGTACTGAGCCGATGACCGCTGACGTTCATCACGTCGTCGACACGCCCGAGGATCCAGAAATACCCATCCGCATCGCAGCGCGCCGCGTCGCCGGTAAAGTAAACTCCGGGCAACCGCGACCAGTACTGCTCTTTGAATCGCTCCGGATCGCGCCAGATCGTTCGCACCATGCTCGGCCATGGTTTGCGAATAATGAGGAATCCCTCGGTGTCGGCCTTCACCGGATTCCCGCGGAAGTCCACGACATCAGCGATCACTCCAGGCATCGTCAACGTGCCAGAGCCCGGCTTCAGCGGCACGGCCCCGGGCATGGGTGAGATCATGATGGCGCCCGTTTCCGTCTGCCACCACGTATCGACAATCGGGCACCGTCCTTTGCCGATGACGCGGTGATACCACTCCCACGCGGCGGGATTGATCGGCTCGCCCACGGACCCGAGCAGCCGCAGGCTGGACAAGTCGCGGGCGTTCGGCCACTGCTCGCCCTGGCGAATCAATGCGCGGATCGCCGTGGGGGACGTGTAGAAGGTCGTGACCTTGTATTTCTCGACGATCCGCCACCAGCGATCGAACTGGGGATGATCGGGCGCACCCTCGTACATCAGCGTCGTGGCGCCCGCCGAAAGCGGGCCATAAACGACGTAGCTGTGACCGGTCACCCAGCCGATGTCGGCCGTACACCAGTAGATGTCCTCTTCGTGCAGGTCGAAGACCCACTTCATGGTGGCCGTGCACTGCAGCAGATATCCGGCTGTCGTGTGCAGGATTCCCTTCGGCTTTCCGGTCGTGCCGGAGGTGTACAGGACGTACAGCGGATGCTCGGAGTCGAGCTGCTCAGCGGCGCAATCGTCGCTCGCGCCGGCCTCCAGCTCATGCCACCACAGATCGCGGCCCTG
>DASSSG010000258.1:0-4584 GCA_035708545.1 Bryobacteraceae bacterium
CGGGAAACGATCGAGCAGGCGGCCCACCGCCGCCAGGTCGTGCGAAAGACTGCCGTAATGCAGCGCGACAAACTGTGTCTTCGGGTGCCGCGCCACGACGTCGTCGCGCTGGCGCATGAGTTCCTCGTGCCTGAAGCGAGCCCTACCCTCGTGGTCCTCCCCGTAAAACCACCAGTCGGGATGCTGGGCAAGCGCCGAGTACGCCTCATTCTTTTCGTCCCACGGCCGGAAGAATGCGATCGGGTCGGCAATGTGCATCATGACCGGCATCTTCAGCTCGCCCGCTTTCGCCCAGATCGCATCGAGACGAGGATCGTTCACCGCCACGAACCGCCCGCTGCTGTCCTTCACCACCAGGCCGAGGACCTCTGTAATCTTCAGGCAGCGCGCGCCCGCGTGGTGCGCTTCTTCCAGCCCGCGCACCGCCTCGGTCGAGAACGTCGGCGAATCGATGCGGCTCCAGTCAATCTGAGTGCACGTGATGAAGCGGCCCTTCCCGTGTGTCCGCAGGCTTTCGATCGTATCCTTCAGCCGCTGCCCGAAGCCGCCGGTAAGATGCACCACAGTGCGAACGTTCGCGTCATCCATGACCTTCAGCACGCGGCCAATCGCTGCTGTGTCGGTCGCCCGGCTGATGTGCGCGTGTACGTCAACGCTCGGAAACTTCGAACGCGGAACTCGCGTTACGGGAACCACGGCGTTGCTCACGGGCCGCCAGTCCTGCACGGCGAGCGTGTGCTTCGCGCGTTGCTTCTCTGTCCACTCCAGCAGCTTCAGATTCTGCGCCGAAGCACACGCTGCACACGCGGCGAGGACCGCCAGATTCCGGAACGGCACCGGCTACGCGCCCGCCACCCTGATCGGAACCACCGCCCGGCTGTTGCCCCACTCCACTTCGAGCGTGCCGCTCGAGCCGGTGCCTGGCTTCAGCGCGATGTTGAGCTTCTCCACCGGCGCGCTGAGCTTCGTTACCTTCATGTCCACCCGGCCAAGATCCTGCGCCTCGCTGTACTCCGTTCCCCACTGCCCGGTCTGCTTGTTCACGATCAGCTTCCACGCACTGCCTTCGGCGCCGGCCAGATACAACGTGTGCACGCCCTTCGGCACGCGCAGATTTCCAATCATGATGTCGCCGGTTGTCGTAAGAGTTGTCGCCGCATCCGCGCCGAGCCGCCATACCGATCCGTACGGAATCAGCCCGCCTTCCACCTTACGGCCGCGCGCGGAAGGCGCGTTGTATTCGATCGTGATCGTCTGCGCGCCGAGCGTCATGCTCGTTTCGGCAGGCGGGCTCAGCTTGTTATTCGCGGTAATCTTGCGATTGCCCGTCTCCGCCGCGAGCGGCACCGCCAGCGCAATGGCCACACACAATAAGGTCTTCATGTAATCCCTCCGATACGACACCATAGCATCCTTCAAAACTCGTACTGCACGAGGAACTGCACCTGCCGCGCAGGCAGGTTCTCGAGCGCTTCGCCATACGTGCGGATGCGCTCTCGGTCAGCCGCGAAGTACTGGCTGACCCGCTCCGGATTCGTGTGATTCAGCACGTTGAAGCTCTCGACTCCGAACTGGAGGAGAGCGCGTCCCTCCTGCATCGGAATCGTCTTCATTACGCGAACATCGAGTGTTATCGCCGGTTTCGTGCGGAACGGGTTTCGCCCGAGCCCCGCCGGACGCGCCGAGACAGGGTATGCGCCCGTCCGATAAGCGTCCGTCGTCAGCAACGCATTAATCGGCCGCCCGCTTCCCGCTGTGAGTATCGGGGCCATCGTTATGCGTTCCAGCCAGCTCAGCTCACCCGAGGGCATCTCGAATACGGCCGACGCCGAGACTCGATGCCGCTGATCCTGACGCGAGAGCGCCCAGTCGGCTCTAATGTTCATCGGGTCCATCGGCTGCTCGTCGAAATCCGAGCCGTCATCGTGCGTGCGCCCACACGTGTAGGAGGCTAACCACGCGACCTCCTTCGCGAGCCGCCGGTTCACTGCGATTGTTGCGCCCGCGTAGCTGGAGCGTGCCGTCTGCTCGAGCAGGTACACGGGTGGCAGCCCACCCGCGGTGTTGCGCGTGCGTGGCAGGTGAAAGCCGCGTATGTGCGCCGCTTCCAGCGTGAGTGTCGTTACTTTGTCGAGCCCGTATTCAACGCCCGCGCTGAACTTTCGGCTGTAGGTCGATGGCAAGTGCCGCGACGCCTGCCACGTCGCCTGCACCGGTCGCGCGACATCGCCGCCAACACCGTAAGTCTCATAACCCCGCACGCCATCCTTCTGCAGCGCGTCCTTGAGCCACCCGAGGGGGTAACGATCATAGAACAGTCCCGCTCCGGCCCGCACGACAAACGGCCGGTTCGCGGATGGCCGCCACGCCAGCCCCAGCCGCGGCGAGAGGTTGTGCGACGACTCAGGCAACCCCTCCGGCATTGACTGATGGTCGTAGCGAAGTCCGGCTTCGATCAAAACGCCTTTCGACACTTGCCATCTGTCCTGCAACCATACCGATGCCGGCGCCGTCGTCATGCGGACGCGAGGATCGCCGAAGGCCTGAATAAAGATGTCCGGCCGCTGATTTCGAAAATCCTTGAGCGTCGGAAACACATAGATGCCAGCGAAGCGGTCGCGGAAAACGCCGTCGAGCGTCACGACGTGAACGTCTCCGCCCGCGGCCAGCCGGTGTGAGCCAATGACGAAGTGAAACGCTTCGACGAGCTGATAGTGCCGCTCCGTGCGGCTCGCGTCCATGCGATAGTACTGCCCGTATGTGACCACGCCCGGCACCTCGAACATCGGACCGCGTCCGTTCGGCGTCAGCGTCATCGATCGTTCCCCGAACTGCGCGCGCACATCGTTCACGAGCGTCGGACTAACTACGCGCAGCCAGTTGCCGACGAGCGAGTGATCCGTCGTGAGGCTGCTGCCCTGGGCCGACCGGGCAGCGAAGTTCTCCGGTCCCTGTACTTCGTGAAGAACTCGCCCGCGGGAGAATGCGTATCGCACGGACGTGCTGTCGCGCGTGCCGATCTGATGATCCAGTTTGAGTGAAAGCTCGGTTCCTCGCGTGCTCGTCTCGTACAGACCGCGCGCCGCCTCGAGCCCGAGATCCGCCGGCACGTTGGAGAACTCATCCGCCAGCTCGCGCTCATGCTCCACGGCTCCCGCGATAAACGTTCGATCGCGGCGGAGCGGCCCCAGTCCGGATGCACCCGGCTGATACCGGCGGAACCGCGGCTCGAGGCTCTCATCCACTTCGGCTCGCCTTGCGTTCAGCGCTTCGTTTTGCCCGAAAAACGTCACGTCCCCGTGCCACAGATTCACACCCGATCGCGTAACCATATTCAGGAGCCCGCCGGCCGCGCCGCCCAGCTCGGCCCCGACTGTGACGCTCGACACGCGGAACTCCTGAACCATCTCGAGCCCGATGGCGACGCGGTTCGCCCCCGTCGTCTCGTCGCGGTTGTCCATGCCGTCTATCTGCATGCTGTTGTTTCGCGCCCGCATGCCGCCGAACACGAAGCCTGTGTCGGGCACGGGTGCGCGCACCCCGGTCATCGTTCGCTGCGAGCTCGATCCTGCCGCCGGCGCCACGGCCGGTGCCGAAAGCACGAAGTTCAGATAATTGCGGCTGCGCGCGGGCGCTTCCTCGATACGTTCAAACCCGAGCGCAACGCTTGCCGTCGAAGCCGCGCTTTCCACGGCATCCGGCGTTTCCGTAACGTCCAGTCGCTCGACCAGACCTGCGGGTTGCAGCTGAATATTTCGTATCAGGATCTGCCCGACCGACAGCTGTGACGCCTCCGTGCGTGCCGGTGCGAATCCTTCGGCTTCGATGGTCAGTGCCCACATGCCGACATTCAGACCCGGCAGCGTGAACTGCCCGCTCGCGTCGGCCTGGGTGCTGCGGCGAGCACCGGTGTCGGCATTCTGCGCGACGATTCTTGCCGCCGGAATTGCGGCCCCCGAAGGATCGGTTATGTTTCCCTGAATGGTTCCTGTCGATCGGGGCGCCTGCGCAAAGGCCACGGCGATCGACAGCCACATGGCGGCGACAAATCGCACCACCTCAAGGTAACCTGATGGCGTAACGCTAGACTGGTTGTGACCTGCGAATGAACTGGTGGACGAGACAAAAACCGTCCCTTGCGGCGGAATCGAGCGAAGAAGCCACCCGTCACGTCAGAACCGAGGGCCTGTGGATCAAGTGCGACAACTGCCGCCAGATCATCTGGCGCAAGGCGCTCGAGGAAGAAAACCAGGTCTGCCCGAAATGCCAGTTCCACTTCCGGATCGATGCTGTCAGCCGGCTGAACCTGCTTTTTGACGGCGCCGAATGGGAGGAGCTCGATCGCGGCCTCGTCTCGACCGACCCGCTGGAGTTCTTCGATTCGAAGCCTTACGTCGAGAGGCTCGCGGCCATGCAGAAGACCACTCAGCTCCCCGACGCCGTCGTGTCCGGCCGTGGCGGTCTCGACGGCCGGCGGGTGAACATCTGCGCGCTCGAGCTGAAATTCATCGGCGGCAGCATGGGATCCGTCATGGGCGAGAAGATCACCCGAGCGATTGAGCGCTCGCTGGCCGACCGTGATCC
>DASSSG010000259.1:0-6221 GCA_035708545.1 Bryobacteraceae bacterium
GCGTCCGGGGGCGAGATGCCGCAGGGCCGCTGGATGCTCTCGGGAGCGAACACAAGGACCGACACTCCGCGGCGGGTGCTGGCTCGCCGCGACGCGGAGGTGCTCGCGGCGGCGATGCGCTCGGTTGTGACGAGCGGCACGGCAAGGCGCGCATTCGCAGGACTCGACATCAGTGTCGCCGGAAAGACCGGGACTGCCCAGGTCGAAACCGGCGAGCCGCACTCATGGTTCAGCGGCTTCGCGCCCTATGACGGGCCAGGCACTGATCGCCGCATCGCCTTTGCGGTTGTCGTGGAGCACGGCGGCTACGGCGCCCGGGCGGCGGCGCCCATCGCGCGAGAGCTCGTGGAAGCCGCTCGCGATCTCGGAATTATCGGGAGGTGACAAATGGCAGTGAGCGGATGGGTCGAGAAGCTGGGCCGAGCGATGTTCGAGTCGCCGTTTGCACCGCTCGATGTGAGACAGGAGACTCCGGAACTGGCCGAGGTGAGACTCGCGCTGCTCGAAGAAGCAAAGTCGAAGAGCCACCGCGTCTCGGGGAGGCCGGTGTTTCCCTACAACCGCGTGTGTGTCCGGCTGCGCGGGGTTTCGGAGCAGCAGTCGGCAATGCTGTCCAGCGGGTTTTTCGCGGCGTTCTGTGAACGGGAGCTGCGCGACAGCCTGGACCGCGCCGGCTGCCGTTTTCCGGACGACCTGCACGTTGATGTGGAGACCTCGCCCGAACTCCCCGGGCCGAAACAACGATGGTTATCGGTGATCGCGGAATCGCGCGCGAAGGCCGCTCCGCCGCGGAAGACGGGCCGGCTGCTTGTGTTGCGAGGCGCCGCGAACGCACAGGAGCTGCTCCTGACCAAAGCGCGGACGAACATCGGCCGCACGGCCGAGATCTACCGTGCGGACGGCCCGTCGCGCCGCAACGATCTCGCGTTTACCGAAGGCGGCGACGTCAATCGCACCGTGTCTCGCGAGCACGCGCACATCATGTATCTCAGGACCGCCGGCGAGTACCGCCTGTTCAATGATCGTTCTTCGGCAAGCGGCGTGTGGATCATGAGAGACGGCCTGAGCCGCGCGGTGCACAGAGACACGCGGGGCGTGAAGCTGCGCCATGGAGACGAGATTCACCTCGGGCGCGCCGTGCTCCGCTTCGTGCTGAAGTAACTGGATTCTGCACATGCGGGGCTATCCCGGCGAGTCCTGAACGGGCGCGCGCATCGGGTCCCGCGTCGCAAGCAGCCAGTCGGCCAGCCGCGCGTACATGCCGGCCCGGGATTCCGCCTGCGCGGGATCGTCGTACAAATTGTCATACTCATCCGGATCGCGCTTCAGATCGTACAGCTCGCCGTAGCGCGCGCCAGGATAATGGACCAGTTTGTGTGTCGCCGTGCGGACCATCTTCACGGCCGGGAACTCAGAATGTACGGCTTGCTTGTGCGGCGCTCTCGGATTGCCGAACAGATGTTTCAGCGATTTGCCCTGCGCCCACGGCAGCGGAAACCCGAGCAACTCGGCAATCGTCGGCGCAATATCGACTGATTCCGTGAGCCCGTCAACCCGAACACCACGCGGCACGCCGGGACCGGCGAACACGAGCGGCGTATGGACGACCTGGTCGTACATGTAGCTGCCTTTCAGCAGCAGTCCGTGATCGCCGAGCATCTCGCCATGATCGGCGGTGAAGACCACGACGGTGTTGTCGAGCGAGACGCCGTCGAGCACGCGCCCGAGATGCTTATCACCAAGCGTGATCATCCCGTAATAAAAGGCTTTGATCAGGTCGAGATCAGCACTGGAGATGGTGGAGGGATCAAAGCCGGCCAGCGACTTCATCGCGCGTTGCTGGGCGGGCGGCTTATTCGCCATTTCGCCGGGTTTCTTCTTCGTAGCCGGAAACCGCGCGCCTTTGTACATGGTGTCGTAGGGAGCCGGCGGGTCGAAAGGGTGATGAGGCCGACGGTAGCTGATATGCAGGAAGTACGGCTTGTCGTTTTTCTCTTCGAGAAATTCGATGGCCAGATCGGAGAAGTGCTTTGATTCATCGAGCTCCTCCGGCCAGGGCACGGCGGAAGCCTGATAGCGCACATCGTGCAGGCGTTTGAAGTCCGCGAGCTTCGCCTGCCTGTCACCCGGGATGTCCGGTCCTGCCCACCCGTGCTTTGCGAGCAGGCTGCCATGATCCTTACCGGGCGCTTTTTCGAGCCTGCGTTCGAAGCCCGCCATGTCGTCGCGAGGCGCAAACGGCCGCTCGCCGGTAACCACGGTCCGATAACCGGCAGCGCTGAGGATGCGGGCGAGCGTCGGTTCGTCGTCAGGAATCCGGTATGAATTAAGCAGCGTCCGGTGAGTGTGCGGATACCGCCCGGTGTGGATCGACATCCGCGAGGGCACGCACTGTGGCGCCTGGCAGAAGTTGTTCATGAAAAGTACCCCGCGGCGCGCGAGTGCATCAATGACTGGCGTGTTCACGACGGGATTGCCTGTAATGCCCAGACAGTCCGAACGCAGCTGATCGAATGTGACGAGTACCAGATTGAAGCGGTTCGCCGGCGCGACGGCGGCGAACGCAGCGGAGCCCACGAATTGCCGTCGAGTCATCAGAATTCGTACCGTATGGCGAACTGCACCTGCCGCATCGGCGTCACAATGTCGTTGATCACACCGACCTGATTCGTGTTGGAGATGTTGCTCTCCGGCAGATCGTAATTCGCGTGATTAAATACGTTGAAGGCTTCGAGCCGGAACCAGATGCGATGATCCTCGCGCAGCGCGGGAAAGCGTTTCGCAAGCGATGCGTCGGCCGTATTCAGTCCCGGACCGATCAGAATATTGCGCCCGGCATTTCCGAAGCGAGCCCGCCCGGTGGCAGCATCAATCGCCGGCACCTCGGCAAACGCCGCCGCATTGAACCAGCGCTGCGGCGTCCGCTCGCCCCGCGGCAGATTCGCCCGCACGCCCGGCAGCACGTCCGGCCGCGAGTTCGACAGGCCGCCGATCGCCGTGAACTGAGGCGTGAAGTATCGGCCCGTGGTGTACCGCCAGATGCCTGCCGCGCGCCAGCCGGCGAGCCATCGGGACGCAAGACTTCCACCGGGCGCAAAGACCGGCAGATCCCAGGTCGAGTTGATCGTGACCTGATGCCGGCGTACATAATCCGAGTTGGCGCGGTCGCGTCCGAGGTTCTGCACGTCGAGCAGGGCGGCCTGCACGGTGCTGCCCGTGTCGTCCAGGCCCTTCGCCCAGGTCCAGTTGCCCTGGAATGTCAGCCGACGTCCCGCGCGCCGGCGCATTTCGAGCAGCATCGCGCTATAGATGGAATCCCCGTCCGTCTGGCGGTAGTTGACGGCAGCGGTGCCGAAGGCGGCGCTCAGGTTGCGGATTATCTGACCGGTCGCCGGATCCACATGCGCGGCGTTGGCGTTGATGGATCGGAACAAGTGCACGCCGCGATTGCCTACGTAGCTGAGCGCGCCGACGACATCCCAGCCGAGGTTCCGTTCGACTGTGAGATGCCACTGCTGGTTGTAAGGCAGGCCGAAATCGCGCTGCATGCCGGCCGGCGATACGGTGGCCGACCCGCGGCCCGAAGGGAAGGGCCGCTCCAGCGTGAGCAGGGCCGTTCCATCCGGCTGCAGTGAATTGGTGTGGTTGAACACACCCGCGAACGGCGGGTTGATGAACAGCGTCTGCAGCAGGTACTGGCGCGGATAACGCGTATAGAAGATGCCGTAGCCGCCGCGAATCACGTTGCGCCCGCTCGAGGTCGGCTGCCAGGCGAATCCAGCGCGGGGGCCGAAGTACTTATAGCGTGTCCGCAACAGACGCCCGGGTTCGAGACCCGCTTCCACGTCAGTCATGAGCGGAAAGGCCCAGCTCCCGTCCGGACGGCGCAGCTTCGCCACGACGGTCGACAGGAACTGCTCTTCGGGCAATTTGCCATCCCGGCTTGCGACCACGATTCCGCCGGTGCCGATGTCGAACATCGCGAGCCGGGAGCGCTCTTCGGTCGGGTTCAGGAACAGTTCGTGTCGTACGCCGACACTCAGCGTCAGCCGCGTGGACACGCGCCAGTCATCCTGAATGAAGGTCGAGAGCTCGTCCTGCTTCAGGACCACCGGAGACTTCAGCGGCACCTCCTGCGTGCTGGACGGAATGCCGAGCAGGAAGTCGGCGAACGCATAGCCCGTGGACAGGCCGCTGCTGGCGGCGCGAAAGGTCAGCGACCCGCGCGCGTTCGACTGCTGCAGCGCCGGCAGAAGAACGTGGCGCCACTCGAATCCCGTTTTGATGGCGTGACGCCCGCTGATCCAGCTCAGCGTATCGCTCGTCGTGAACGTGCGGCTCTCCTTCAGCAGAGATGCCATGCCAAAATTCGGATTCGTGCCGTAGTTGAGCTGCGTGAACGCGTCGCCGCCCGAAAACGTGATGCGCGGCAGCGGTGGAATCAGCAGACCGGCGGGCTCGAATCCCTGAAGCCCGAGCGTGGCCACGGTTGGCAGGCCGGCGGGCACGTAGATCGTCGGAGAGTAATACCAGGCGCCTCCGAACCGGAATTCGTTCACCAGCGTCGGACGGATGCTGCTGATCAGCATCAGGCTGCCGTTTGCGTTATCGAGCGGGCGGTCGAGGCCGGAACCGTTGCCGATCAGGTTCGGCGCCAGATTCGCGACCGTGCTGCCCGTATAGCGCAGGCCCAGTGAGTTCGAGGCGGGCAGCTGGAAATCCCCGCGGGCGGAGTACTGGCGGGAATCGGTCGTTTCCTGCACGTTGCGGATCGAATTGTTCGACAAACCAGGCTGATTCGGTGTGCCCCAGAAGGGCTGCAGCTTCTGCGCGGTGGGCGAAATGAGCGCGCCGCCGCGGTACTGATCGAACCGGTTTCCCGGAATTACCGGACGACCGGCCGTAAAAGGATCGCGCAGCTGAATATTGCGCGCAAGCAGACTCGAAAAATCGCCGCGCCAGAATTCCGCCGGCGGCACCGTTGCGACGCGCGTTTGTGTCTCGCGTTGCCGGTTGCCTTCGTAATTCAGGAAGAAGAACGCTCGATTGCGGACGATCGGGCCGCCGAACGATCCGCCGAACTGGTGTCGCGAGAACGGCTGTGCGGATTCGAAATTGAACGGGTTGCGAGCCTGCCAGGTGGTGCCGCGGTAATACTCGAATGCGCTCCCGTGAAAGCGATTCGTTCCGCCGCGCGACACGACGGAAACCTGGGTGCCCGCCTGGCCATACTCGGCGGGGGCGACCAGACTGGTAACACGAAACTCGCGGATCAGATCGATCGAAACCGGGATCGCGGACCGGCCCTGATACACGTCGTTGTTGGGAACACCGTCGATCAGGTAATCGTTCGAAAACGCGCGGTTGCCGTTCACGGCGACACCGCCGAAATCACGGCCGTTGCCGGAATTGATGTTCTCTACCGCGCCGGCCGCGAGCAGAACAAGCTGGTTGAAATCGCGGGAGTTGAGCGGCAGCGTGTTGATCTGCTCGCGCGTGATGTTGGAAGCCACGGCCACCGATTCGTCGAGCACAACCGGCGAATCGACCACCTCGATCCGGGTGGCGATCTGGGACAGCTGAAGCGTGAGCTGAATGCGCCGCACCTGCTGCGCTTCGAGAACGACGTGCTCGGCGCGTGCGGTGGCAAAGCCCGGCCTGGCAGCTTCGACGGTAAAGCGTCCGGGCGGCAGCGAAGGCGCGAGAAAGATGCCCTCAACATTGGTTTCCAGCCGCAACTGAGCACCGGTATCTTCGTTCGTCACCAGAATGGCGGCCTGCGGGACCGCAGATCCAGTCGCGTCGAGAACTACGCCCGACAAAGATGCATTCTGAGCAGCAAGCGATGCGCAGGAGAGCAACAGCCAGGTGAGACACCGCATGCGCCTATTAAACCGCATCTCGCCCGCGGCAGGCGCCTGCATGTTGGCGGAACGGATCTCGCGTTTAATAACGTGTGAGAGCGCGGCATTACGCGAGCAATGAAAAAGCTACCCGGCTCGCGACCCAACTCGCGTTGCTCGATAAGGACTTACTATTCTGGCGCGTTTCGTGCAAGTACTCAGGACGGAGACTGGAGGAGACCGATGATCTACACTCCTCTCGGATTGATCCTGCTGATCATCCTGCTGCTGATCCTGCTCTAAGGCAATTCAAGAAAGGGCGGACTCCCCGAAGTGGTCCGCCCCTCGCACTGCACGACGACTTGCCGAGTGGCGGTT
>DASSSG010000260.1:0-6574 GCA_035708545.1 Bryobacteraceae bacterium
ACGTGCCGGGAAGCTATGTCCCAATCTTCGGATACGAGCGCAGCGTCACGTTTCCGAACGGACACCGGAACGTCTTCTTTGCCAGGCGCAGCGATTCACGCGTGACGCCTTTCCATCTCCGCGCGGGCGCTCAGGGCTTTCAGGTTCCCGCTGCGCCCATCGGCGATGAGCCGGGGGTCGGTACGGGAGTGGTCGCCAGCAATGACACCAAACTCCTGTACGAGGAGATTCGCGCGCGCAACGCGATCGCGATCTCACACACTTCCGGCACTCGTATGGGGACGGACTGGCGGGACAACGACCCCGAGCTCGAGCCTGTCGTCGAGATCTTTCAGGGCGCCCGGACCAATTACGAGCAACTCGGGGCGCCGTTTGTTGCCGAACCCGAGAAGGACGCCCCGCACATCAAGCAGGCAGGCTACCAGCCGGAAGGAATGGTCGCGAATGCCTGGGCGAAAGGGTACAAGCTCGGCATTATCACCAGTTCCGATCACGGCTCCACGCACATCTCGTATGCAATGGTGTACACCAGCGATCCGTCGCGGCAGGGGGTTCTCGACGCGATCCGCAAGCGGCACACCTATGGCGCTACGGATAATATCATTCTCGATGTGCGTATGGGCAGGCATTTTATGGGCGACGAGTTTGCCTTGAGCAAGCCTGAGCCCATCAAGGTTAAGGTGCGAGGGACGGGGAAGGTTGCAAAAGTCGAGATCATTAAAGACAGCAAAGTGATCTATGCAACGGAGCCGAAGACACAGGATGTATCCTTCGAGTTCACCGATCGCAGCGGAACAGATGGCCGGCACTACTACTACGTGCGGGTGCAACAGGAGGACGAGATGATCGCCTGGTCCAGCCCGTTCTTCATCAACTACGCCGAGTCCAGGCCGTAAGCGGCTCGATTGAGGAGCAGAGTTGCACTACGTCCCGCCCCCCGCCGAACTGAGCGACGCCCGAACGGACCGGATCCGAACCTTCGCATTCGCCGGTTTCGTAGGCTTTCTCCTGCTGCTGAACTTCACGGGAGTGTTTCGGACCGTCTTTGGAATCAACACTGCGGCGATTCTTGCCCTGGCTGCGGGTTATCGCGTCTTTTATCACGCGATCAGCAGCCTGCTGGCGCGTCAGATCTCCGCTGATCTGGCAATTGTCATCGCGGTGATTGCCGCGATGGCAGCCGGCGAATACCTTGCCGCCGCCGAAGCGATGTTCATCATGCTGATCGGCGAGGGGCTGGAGAGCTATGCCGGAACCCGCACGAAGGCCGCCATTCAGCGGTTCATCGAGACCATGCCGCGCCATGCTCGCCTGCTGCGGGACGGCATCGAGAAGGAGGTCGATGTCGAAGAGTTGCGGCCCGGCGACCTGATTGCGGTCCGGGCGGGCGAGCGCATTGCCGCGGACGGCGAGATCGCGGCCGGCCAGTCCAGCATCGACGAGAGCACGATTACGGGCGAGCCCCTGCCGCGCGATAAAGGCCCCGGCGAAGAAGTCTTTTCGGGCACCCTGAATGGCAACGGCCTGCTTACGGTGCGCGTTGCGCGAGCCGGATGGGACACCACGCTGGCCCGTGTGGTCCGGCTGGTGGAAGAGGCGAAAAGCCGCAGAGCGCCGGTTGTCCGCACAGCCGATCGGTACGCGCGCTACTTCCTGCCCGCGATCCTGCTGGCCGCGGGGGTGACTTTCTACTTCACTCGAGACTGGCTGCGTACGGTGTCGGTTCTGATCGTCGCGTGTCCGTGCGCGCTCATCCTTGCGACTCCGGCCGCCATGGTGGCCGCCATTGGGGGACTCGCCAGGCGCGGCATCCTTGTCCGTGGCGGCAGCGTGATCGAGGCGGCGGCCAAAGTCGACGGCATCATCTTCGATAAGACAGGAACCCTCACCGAAGGGCGGTTCGCCATCATCGACATCGTTGCGGAACATCGCAGCGAGGATGAGTTGCTGGCGCTGGCGGCGGCGGCGGAAAGCGCTTCCGATCACGTCCTGGCGCGCGTGATCGTGGAGGAAGCGAGGCGGCGTGGCCTCCCGATACTCGCGGGTTCAGATGCGCGCGTGCTGCCGGGGCGTGGCGCCGAGTGCGTGCTGGATGGCGTGGCAGTGCGCGCCGGCAACGCCGCGTACCTCGCCGAGAACGGCATTCGCGGCATCGAAAGCGCGGTTGAGCGCGCTGACAGCTACGGAGCCACTGCTGTGCTGATCGCCTGCGGAGATCGCCTGGCGGGAGCGATATTTCTGCGCGACCGGGTTCGCGAAGGCGCTGCGCAGGCAGTTCGCTCGCTCGAGCAGCTCAATATCGCGCCGCTGGCGATGCTTACGGGCGACCGGCGCCGTGCCGCGGAAGCGATCGCACGCGAGACCGGGATTGCGCACGTCGAAGCAGAGCTTCTTCCCGAGGACAAGTTGAGCAGGGTGCGGGCTCACGCGCAGCGGGGCCGCAGGATCGCGATGGTCGGCGACGGTATCAACGACGCGCCGTCGCTTTCATCGGCCGGGGTCGGCATAGCTGTGTCCGGCGCCGCCGATATCACCGCCGAGGCGGCCGATGTCGTGTATCTCGGGCACTCGCTGGAGCGGCTGCCGAAGCTGTTTCAGGTCAGCCGCCAGGCGGTCACGATTGTCTGGCAGAACATTATCGTATTCGCGGGCGCGATCAATCTGTTCTCGGTCGGCCTGGCGTACTCGGGAGCGATCGGCCCGATGGGCGCTGCCGTGACACATCAGGCGGCATCGCTGCTGGTCATGCTGAACTCGCTGCGGCTGTTGCGGGTGGAGCGCAGCACGCCGGCGCGCTGGCACCGGATGCTGACGAACGCACGCGCGCGGAGCGTCTCGAACGAATTGAGCGGCTGGGTCGCGCGTATTGACCCGAAGCGCGCGTTCGACCGGCTCGTGGAGCAGCGGCGCAGGCTGGTGCGGCCTGCCCTGTATGCCGCGGCAGCCCTTCTGATCCTGAGCGGATTCTACGTCGTTGGTCCGCAGGACGAGGCGATCCTCGAGCGGCTGGGCCGGCGAGCGATCCCGAACCGCGGCCCCGGCCTGCACTACAAGCTGCCGTGGCCTGTCGACAGAGTCCGGGTCCTGCCCGCGAGACGCGTTCAGGCACTCGAGGTCGGCTTTCGCTCCGCCAACTCGCGAAAGGACGCCGAGCCCGCTTCCTATGAATGGAACGTGCAGCACCGGTCGGGGAGATTTCAGCGGAAGCCGGAGGAGTCGCTCTTTCTCACCGGCGATCAGAACATGGTGGAAATCACCGCGACGATACACTTCCGCCTCAGCCGTCCCGAAGATTATCTGTATCGCCATTCCGATCCGGAGACCACCCTGCGCGCGGCCGCCGAATCCGTGCTTCACCAGGCAACGACGGGAGAGCCGATCGATGCGCTGCTGACCACGGGTCGTGGCCGTATGGAACGCGCGGTCCGCGGCGAGCTGCAGCGCGTACTCGACCGATATCGGGCAGGAGTTGAGGTGCTGCAGGTGCGATTGCTGGACGTTCACCCGTCACTCGAAGTTGTGAGCGCGTTCCGCGACGTGGCCGGCGCGAGCGAAGAGAAGAGCCGCGTCATCAACGAGGCCGAAAGCTATCGAAACGAGAGGGTAGCGCTTGCGCGCGGCAACGCGGAAGCACTGCTCGAGAACGCGCAGGCACATTCCGCCGGCCGGAAGAATCGCTCACAGGGCGACGCCAGCAGGTTTCTTCAGACCGAGCTGGGCTTTCGCACGGCAGCGGGCCCCAACGAGACGCGGCTGTATCTCGAAACGCTCGAACAAGTATTGCCGGGGAAACGGAAGGTCATTGTGGATTCATCTAAAGGGCGGCGGCATCTGCTGCTGCTCGAGGACGGAGTAATGGTGCCCCCATCGGCACTTGTTCCCGCACAGGAACGCCAGTAACATGCATCAGCATAATCGCTATCATTCGCACGATCACGATCATCATCACCATGATCACAGTCATGATGATCCTCACGATTCGCAGCCCGGTCCACCTCTGCCCGGCCTTCTGCAGCAACGCTGGCGGTGGCTGCTCGCGGCCGCCGTTGTATTGTTTGCTTACCTGACCTGCTATACGGTGCGCGAGACCGAGTTCGTGCTGGTTACGCAGTTCGGCAGGCCGCTGTACACGGTAGCGGATGCCGGTCTCCACGCGAAGTGGTTCTTCCAAACCGCGAACTATTTCGATCGCCGGCTGCATGTCTATAATCCGAGACCGTCCGAGTTTCTTACACGCGATAAGAAGAACCTCGTGGTCGAGAACTATGTGGCGTGGCGCGTGGAAGACCCTTCGCGCTTCGTTGAGACCGTCGGCGACATTGGCGGGGCCGAGATGCGCCTGCACGATATTGTGTGGTCCGGCCTTTCGGCATCTCTCGGCACGCATGACCTCGACGCGATTGTCTCGATCGATGCGGCATCGCGCCGTGTCGCGACGATGATGGACGCATTGCTCGAGGCCACGGATCGGGCGGCGCTCGCGCAGTACGGTATCCGTGTGGTGGACGTGCGCATCAAGCGGCTGAATCTGCCCGAGCAGAACAAGCAGAGCGTCTACGCGCGCATGCGCGCGGAGCGCGAGCGTATTGCGCGGCAGTATCGTGCCGAAGGCGAGGAGCAGGCGCTCAGAATCCGCGCCGAAGCCGACCGCCAGCGCGAGGAGATCCTCTCGGCGGCGTACAAGGAAGCCGAGCGCATCAAGGGGGAAGGCGAGGCCGAGAGTGCGCGCGTTTACGGGGCCGCCTACAGCAGGAATCCTCGCTTCTACAAACTGCTGCGCACGCTCGAGTCTTACAGAAAGATCTTCGATGACAAGACGACGGCGATCCTCAGCTCCGATTCCGAGCTGTTGCGCGTGCTGATGCGGGGCGAGGGCGGCGTGCGGTGACTCCTGCGGCAGCACCAGCCAGGACCGCGGATCAAATCCAGGTCACAGCTCCCATTGCCGCGGCGCCGCGGAAAGACCGGCGCTGGCTGGCGGCTGTGGCGCTGCTTGGCTGGATATCGACAGGCGTCTACGTGGTCCGCGCCGATCAGCAGGCTGTGGTTACCCGCTTCGGCCGTGTCGTGGAGCCGCGTGTGATGCCAGGGCTGCACCTTGCCTTGCCGTGGCCTGTTGATCGCGTGACCAGGCTCAAGGTTCGTCAACTGCAGCGCACGGTCATCGGGGGAGATGTGGCCGACAGCGTGCTCGGCCGCACGGACCCGCTCAGATCGCAGTTTCTTACGGGTGACCAGAACCTCATCCACATGCGGACTGTGGTGCAGTACTCGGTCGGCGTTCCAGTGGATTACCTGTTCCGGACAGAAAACGTCGAAACGCTGATCGGCGCTGTGGTGGAGGCGGAGCTCGCGCGTGCGGCCGCCCGGATGGGAGTGGATGACATCCTGACGACCGGGAAGGCCCACCTGCAGGAGATAGTACGGGCATCCGCGCAGAAGTCGCTGAATGACCTGCGGGCGGGTGTTCTGATCGCCAGCGTCAACGTTGAGAATGTCGTACCGCCGGCCGAAGCCGCCGACGCGTTCCGCGACGTCGCCAGCGCACGCGCGGACTCGAGCCGTATTGTCAACAACTCACAGGGCTATCTGAACGATGTTGTGCCGCGGGCGCGCGGGGAGGCGCAGCAGATGATCCAGGCGGCGCACGGACACCGGCAGCGGGTAATCAATCAGGCGCTCGGTGACACCGAGAGGTTCCGCCAGGTGGCGGCCGAACACGAGAGAGCGAGCGAGGTGAACGGGCGCCGGTTGTATGTGGAAACGCTGGAGCAGATTCTGCCCCGCATTCGGAAGGTTTTCGTGGACAGGAACGGCAATCTCGACCTGACGATTTTCGGGAGGGGTGCCCCTGACGGCGCTCGAAAATGAAGCCGAAGCGAAAAGCCCAGATCGCTACGGCCGTGCTGATGGCGGTGCTGGGTGCCGCCGTCCTCTGGAAACAGGGCGCATTCGATCGTGTCACTGCCGCCGCGCAGAAATCGGCGGCTCCCCAGCCGCAGGACGCAATCTACCAGACGCTCGACGCGGTTCGCGAGGGCAACCTGAAGAAGTACATCGACGCGCATACAGGCGATATGGAGGCGTCGCTGCGCCGCACCGCCGCGGAGGCCGGCGAAGCTCGCCTGCTGCAGTCGCTCCAGGAACAGAACGCGCCATTGAAGGGCATCGCGATCGAGGAGCCGGAGCGACTCTCCGGCCGCGAAGTAAAGGCGCGAGTCGAGTACGTCTTTGCCGATCGCAACGAGGTTCAGACTTACTATCTCGAGCGATCCGGCGCAGGCTGGAAGATCGCGCGAGTCGACGGCGCCGAGCGGATAAAGACACTCGTCCCTTACGGGACGCCGGTCAATTAGTTTAGTTTCGGCGACAGGGCTGCGGGGCTGAAATCCCAAACCGAGAACCGTGTGACGTTGCAGGTAGCTGGCCGCGCCGCCCTGCTTCCAAAGGGCTCCGCACCACTGTGTGCCACGGTTCCTGACGAGCCGTGTCTCGATCACTGGCATAATCCTGCGGTTCGGTTGGTGTTGATGGCATGATCCACATAAGCCACGCCAGGCAATAACGAGCAAAA
>DASSSG010000261.1:0-3760 GCA_035708545.1 Bryobacteraceae bacterium
GGATCGTACTTCGCGCGTCTTCACTCTTCTGCGGTCCGAAGACTTCTATACCTGGTCTGTCGCAGGCGCAGCGCTCGAAAAACTGGACCCCGAGTTCGGCGACGCGTACTGGGCTCCTGAGATTGCGCACGCAGATGGCAGGTTCTGGATGTACTATTCGGTGGGACGCGAGGACAAGGCGCACCACATCCGGGTCGCGGCAAGTGAACGGCCGGAGGGTCCATACTGTGATACCGGCGCGCGGCTTACAGATCCGTTTACGTGCCCGTTCGCAATTGACGCCTCGCCTTTTCAGGACGACGATGGCCAATGGTACCTGTTTTACGCGCGCGACTTTCTCGACACCGACGGCGGCGCGCGCGTGGGGACGGCACTCGTAGTGGACCGGCTCGCTGATATGCGACGGCTTGCGGGCGAGCCGCGGGTCGTGGCACGTCCAAATTACGATTGGCAGCGGTTCCTCAGGGACCGCGTCATGTATGGCGGTGTGTATGACTGGCACACGCTCGAGGGGCCGTGCGTACGCAAACGCAACGGCCGGTATTACTGCCTGTTCAGCGCTGGGCGCTGGGAGAACGAGACGTATGGAGTCGATTATGTGCTCGCGGGCCACGTGCTCGGACCGTGGTCGGCCGAGGGGATGAGCGAGCGTGGCGCGCGCGTGCTGCGCACGGTTCCGGGACGCGTGATCGGGCCCGGGCACAACTGTGTCGCGCAGGGACCGGGAGGGCGCGATTTCATCGTTTATCATGCGTGGGACCCGGCAATGACGGCCCGCCGCATGTTCATCGATCCCATAGAGTGGACGGCGGAGGGGCCGCGCTGCGCAGGGCCGACGTGCACGCCGCAGGAGCTGGAGGTATGACGCTGGCGCAGACCGAGCAGACCGTCGCCGGGTACATGATCCTCATTGGCCAACGCATTGCGGCTGCTCAGGCGCTCGCGATCGAAGGACGTGCGGACAGCGTTGCCGAATCCGTGAGCGAGATTGAAGAGTTGGTCTTGCGTGCGATCGAACAAAACCGAGACTGTCTGGGCCTGGGCATGATCGATCGTGCCGGCATTATGTCGCTGGTTCCACCGCCATCAGCGCAACAGCCGCTGGCTGCCAGCGAATATCTCGTGGATATGGAAAGTGCAGTGCTGAGATACAAGGCTCATCGCCCTGGACTGCGGTCGTCCGAGGCCGCACCCAGGGTGCTGAGTCATTTGCTCGAGATTCTTTCCGCCGCGGCCGCCTGGACCGGGCAGCACGGCCGGGATCGCAAGTGACGCGGCGCACGCTGCTGCTGGGCTGGGTGCACGCTCCGCGGCGGGCGGCGCTGGATGCGGCATTCGAGTTCGCCAGGCTGACATCGAAGCATGGAGGGTTGCTGGTCGCGCATCGCGGCCGGCTGGTGTACGAGCGTTACTTTGGCCGCGCACATCCCGAGGCAACGCCTAACAACGCCTCGATAGGAAAGTCGTTCACCAGCATCGCAACCGGTATTCTGTTGCGGCAGCGGCCCGACTTGTTTCCAGACGGGCTCGATCAGCGCGTTTTTACCGAGCGATACCTACCCGCCGAGCTGTTTCCCCTGAACGATGCGCGCAAACGCGAGATCCGTCTTGGACAGTTGCTCGCGATGACAGCGGGCATACGCGGCAACAATCCTGGCGTGGTGCGCGGGCGCGAGGTGAAGCTCGATCCGCCGGGCCGCGATGGATGGCAGGGCATGGTGGACGAGACCGCATTTCACGAGGGCCTGTGGTGCGATCCGGGCGGTGGGTACTCGTATGCTACGTCTTCTCCGCATCTCGTCTCGATGATGCTGCGGCACGTGACCGGCATCGAGCTGGAGCAGTTCGTGCGCACGCACATAGCGGGGCCACTCCGGTGGGGCCGGTTCGGGTGGGGCTACCGGCAGCATCTGAAACACACAGGTGGCGGGGGTGGGGTCGCGGCACAGCCACGCGACATGCTGCGTTTCGCGTCAATGCTGGTGCAGAAAGGGCAATGGAACGGGCGGCAGGTGATCCCGCGCGACTACGTCGAGCACTGCTCGCGCTCCTCCCCGTACAATCCGCATTATCCGTACAGCCTGCAGTTCCACGGGAACGATACCGGCTTCTGGCCGGACTTGCCCCGCGATCTGTTCTGGAAGACCGGCTCGGGCGGACATTGCATCTACATGGCGCCGTCGCTCGAACTGGCTGTTTACAAGATGGGCGGGCGCGACGATCAGTACGATTCCGCAAACACGGGTCTCGAGCCCGCACCGGGGTTTCGATACGACGGCTCGCGCGAGGGCTGGAAGCCGGCGGCGGAGGTGAAATCGGCGGATGTGTATGCGGAGACGCTGCGGCGCCTGCTCCGCGGATTTCTGTGATCTTTTCGGGACCTCGATTCACGCTATAGATTCATATAAGTCATGCGAGCAGTGTTTGCCGGTTTGATTTTTGCTTTCTGCTGCTCGGCCGCGAGCCTCAGCGCAGGCGCGGCGAAGCGGACCGTTACTCCCGACTTCACGAGACACGCTCCCGTTTACCTCGCCGGGTTCGGCAATAATCGTGTCGCTACCGGCGTTCACGACGACCTCTATGCCCGCTGCATCGCCTTTCGTGCCGGCCTCGGCCGGCCGCTGGTTATCTGCGGCGTCGATTCCATCGGGCTGTTTTTCGACGACGTGAAGGCAATCCGAGGCATGGTGGAAGGTGCTGATGTGATCGTGACGGCAACGCACGATCACGAAGCGCCGGACACGATGGGCCTCTGGGGGCCCGACCGCACGCGCAGCGGGATCAACGCGGGTTATCTCGATTACGTTGTGGAGCGCACGGCCGAAGCGGCAGCCGCAGCCGTGGCCGCTCTGGAGCCGGCAAGCGTGCGGCTCGCCTCGGCGACATCCCCCGAGCTCGACAAGCTCATCCACGACACGCGGCCGCCGGTCCGGCACGATTCCGGGATCATCGCACTCGCGGCCGTGAGCACGTCGGGCAAACCGATCGGGACGCTCGTGAACTGGGCCAATCACCCGGAAGCGCTCGGTTCGAAGAACACGCTGATCACCGCCGATTACCTCGCCGCCTTTCACAGCGTGATGGAGAATACACTGGGCGGGGTGAGCGTGTTCTGCAATGGCGCCGTCGGCGGCATGCAGTCACCGCTGGGCGCGAAGCTCACCGACTGGACCGGGGCCGCGATCGAACCGGAGACTTTTCGTTTCGCCGACGTGGTCGGCCTGCGCGCTGCCGAGATTGCCGCGAACGCCATCGCGCGTGCCCCGCGGGCCGGCATCGAGGCGATCACATTTCAGGAGAAGGTGATCGCGATTCCGATGACGAATCCCGGGTTTGAGCTGGCCATGAAGGCAGGGATCTTCCGCGGCCGCAAACAGCCGAATCGCGACGGTACATCCAACACACCTGTCGGATACGTGCGCTTCGAAGGCGCCGCCGGACCCGTGCTCGAGATTGCACTGGTGCCAGGCGAATTGTACCCGGAGCTGAGCGTCGGGGGTATCGAACGATATGCGGGCGCGGACCATCCCGATGCGCCGCTCGAGCCTGCGATCAAGCAGCAGATGCGAGCCCGTTTCCGAATGCTGTTCGGTCTCGCGAATGACGAGATCGGCTACATCATCCCGAAGGCCGAGTGGGATGACAAAGCGCCGTGGCTGCAAAACGCCGGGAAGCGGTGGTACGGCGAAGTCAATTCGATCGGGCCCGAGGCAGCGCCGATGATCACGGCTGCGTTTGCGGAGCTGGTTCGGACGGCAGC
>DASSSG010000262.1:0-3391 GCA_035708545.1 Bryobacteraceae bacterium
TCATGCTCGGCCTTTACTTCCAGGACCTCTACAGCGAGTTCCGGATCCGCTCGCGGATTGAGCTGGTTCAGCAGATCTGCCTGGTGATCGGTCTGGTGTTCATTCTGCAGGCGGTGCTCACGTATGTAGATCCCGACCTGATGATGCCCCGCTGGCTCATGATGATGGGGTGCGGTCTGGTGCTCGTCCTTGTGCCTGCATGGCGACTGATTTACACGACGCTCGTGTTTCGCGCGTTCGGCGCCGAGCGGGTGCTGTTCCTGGGAGCCAATGCCGTCGCCCGTGCAATCGTCGAGCGGCTGCACGCACGGCCGGAGCTGGGAATCGTGCCGATCGGTTTTGTGGACGATAACGCAACGCGTGGCGAGACGATTGGCGGAACGCGCGTGCTTGGTCCGGTGGCGGAGCTGCGCGACCTGGTGGAGCGCACACAGCCTGAGCGAATCGTGGTGGGCATGACGGAACGCCGCGGCGCTCTGCCGACAACCGATCTGCTGGAGCTGAGGTTCTCAGGTATCGCCATTCAGGATGCGGCGCAGCTGTTCGAAGCGACTTTCGGGCGCGTCTCAACTCAGGAGTTGCGTCCATCGCAGCTGATCTTTTCCGCGGAACTGGGGCCGCAGCCGAGGAGCGTGATGCTGCAGCGCTGGTATTCGCTGCTGATCTCGGCAGTCGGCATCGTTGTGTTCGCGCCCGTCATGCTGGTGGTCGCCCTGGCTGTGAAACTGAGCTCGCCCGGGCCCATTCTGTACCGGCAGCGGCGAGTCGGCCAGCACGGCATTCCATTCGAGCTGTACAAGTTCCGATCGATGGTGGCGGACGCAGAGGCGTCTACCGGCGCGGTCTGGGCTGCCAAACACGACCCGCGCGTCACCGCAGTCGGTCGCTTCATGCGGAAGATGCGCCTCGATGAACTGCCGCAGCTCTTCAACGTGCTGAAGGGGGAGATGTCGATCGTGGGTCCGCGCCCGGAACGCCCTGAATTCGTCCGTACCCTCGCCGAGCAGATCCCGTTTTATCGGCAGCGGCATTTCGTAAAGCCGGGCATCACTGGCTGGGCGCAGATCAACCACAAATACGGCGACACGCTCGAGGACACGATCACGAAACTGGAATACGATCTGTACTACATCAAGAACCTCTCGCCGGCGCTCGATGCCGTCATCATTTTCCATACCGCCAAAGTGATGCTTTTCTCGAGTCACGGACAGTGACGGCGTACAATGAAAGCGTCCTCTGCCGGCTCCATGCGGGAGTAACTCAATGGTAGAGTCACAGCCTTCCAAGCTGTTGGTTGCGGGTTCGATTCCCGTCTCCCGCTCCAAAAAACCAGCCAAAGATATTTGAAATCTTTTTATGCCGTGACTGCAGGGGAACGAAACCCTACGGTTTCTTTCCTCTGCCCCCTTTCTTCCACTGGTGCGCGCCCCGACGGCTTACGGCGTTGACTCGATCGGTCGCCGGCGCCCATGATCTTGTTGTCGAGACAGGATCGACGGGAGCGACCGATGGAGTTGTTCGCAAAGCTGTTTGGCAGCCTGCTGGTCTTTGTATATCACTGCTTCGCCGCCGTCGGCCGGCAACTCCTGCCCCTTTAATGCGGGTTTCGACTGCAGCCGGTATCAGCTCTGGCACAACGTCGAGGTGACTGTTTACGGAATGGTGGAGGCGTTCACGCCAACTTTGCGCCGCGTCTTCCTGGGAGCATCCTGAAACCACAGCCACATGATCCGCCGGGCGCGCGCCTTCATACCGCGTTCGTGGGCTCTGCGGAGAGGACGCTTTCCATTTTGACTCCGAAACCGCCTGCTCACCTCTTATTTCCGTGCGACCGTCCGGCGGCCTTCGTTGTACCCTGTCGACGAAGGTGGGTCTTCGCTTTGTCGGCCAGAACCTCGCGAATCTTGCCCAGCAATTCCTGCAGCGCCTGCCTCGGTTCGCGGAATTCGCCTGACCACTTTAGTGCTTCAAGTCCGTGTTTCAATGCCTGGCCGGGCTTGCCAGCAGCAAAGAGCGTCAGGGCCAGGGCAGTTTGGATCGAAGCCAGGGAACGGCCCTGGTAAGTCAGCGAATCCATGTGATGTTGCACAAGCCGCTGATATAGTCTCGCGGCCTGCATGTGATGCCCGGATTCCACGAGCGCCTGGGCTGCGAGGCCAAGGGCCTGCTCAAAATGCCAGTCGCTCACCGTCTGTTTCGCGGCCCGTTGACATTGGAGCGCAAGCCGCTCCAGTTGCTGAGCCGAATTGACGCCGTGTCCCGCGTCAAGAGCATCACTCATGGCTTTCTGCCACTCGTTGCGATTCAACATCTGCCGGCGAACCGTCATGTCCATCAATCCTACAGCGCAATTCCGGTCCTGCAACCCAACTCCTCCCGCCCTGGGCTAAGGCGTATCGCCGGGCGGGGATCTGCTCACGGTGCCATATAGTAATGACGTGCGGACGAACAGGCGCTCGCTGCTGCACGCCGGTTTGCTGGCCGTCGCGCTCGCGGGTGCGTTCGGCGGCATCGCCCTTTACCGCGTTGCCCGCGCCGTAAGCGAAGCGGGAATTGCGCTCGATGCTGAGGCATCGGTTGCTGTCTCCCGTTCTCGTCTGCACCGGCCGGCAGCGCCGGCAATCGAATACCTGCCGGCTCCCGCAGCCTTTCGCGATGCCGCCGTATTCGCCGGCAGGCTCTATCTTGGCGGCGGCCCCGGAATCGTTGCCGTCGACGAACTCGGCCGAATCACCGATTCATGGCGTACCGGCGAGCGTCTGCCGGCCGCCGTTATCGCGCTTGCCGCGAGTTCCTCCGAGCTGTGGATTGCAGCCGCGGGCGCCGGACTTCTCCGCTACGACGGCTCCGATTTTGAGCAGATTCTGCCGGCCGACGCAGGCCTGCGCAGCTTCACGGCAATTCTTCCGGTCGCGACCGGCGGCGTGCTGCTCGGCACCGCGGGACGCGGCGTCCTGATTTACGACGGAAAGCGTCTCCGTGCATTTCATCCGGAGCTTGCGCGCGGACGCGCGAACGCGCTCGCCGGATCGGATACCGATCTCTGGGTCGCAACCTCCGACCGCGGACTCCTGCATCTGAGGGGCGGGCAGTTGCAGACCTTCAGCGAGCGGGATGGTCTGCCGGACGCGAATGTTCTCTCGCTGGCGGTGAGCGGCGAACGCGTCTGGGCCGGAACAGCCCTGGGCGTCGCGGAGTTCAGCGCCGCCCGGTTCACACGCGTTGTTGGCGAGGGTCTCTTCGCGCGCGCCCTCTACGAACGCGCGAGCGAGCTCCTGGTGGGAACGCTCGAAACGGGAGCCTATCGCATTCCGCTCGCGTCGCGACGTCCGTCGTCCTGGCCCGCGCCATTTTCCGGATCCGTCGAGAAGATTCTTCGCTGGTCGGGCCG
>DASSSG010000263.1:0-11693 GCA_035708545.1 Bryobacteraceae bacterium
GCGTGTACATCGGGTAGAAATCGGGGTGCGTTTCGATCAGCGCCCGCACCTGCCGCTGCGCGAACGAAAACGCGTCCTCGAGCAGCGCCCTGTCAGTCTCGAGCTCGAACTGGATCACTCTGAGTCCCCGAACAAGACAGATTCTGTACGCCACACCATCTGCATGCCCGCCGGAAGCAGCAGCCGGCCAGGTGAGACGAACAGAACCCCCGGAGCGACGATCTGCTCATGCTCGATCCAGCCGCCGACCCGCCCGCCTCCGAACCTTCGGAGCTCCAGCGGATTCGTGGAGATGATGTTGCCGGCCACTCGGACTTCGAGGAGCTTCGCGCGCAAACGTCCACGCTCCTTCCCCGTTATAAACTCATCGAAGCCGATGCCGACCACATGGTACTTCATATTTCCGCGCTGGAGACGAAGGCTCATGACCCGGCCGCGCACTTCCGCCCTGCGCCGGACGAGCACGGTGCCATTGGCCTTGACGTCATTCAACAGTTCGGCAGCCAGCGGATCCCCGATCGCCGCCGTCTCTGCGCGCAGATCATTTTTCAACCGAAGCTGCAGGTACATATTGCCGGGGATGTTGACGAGTTCCTGATCCGCCCCGCCCGCGGTTTTCAGGGCCGCCTCCGGCTGCGGATCGCCGTACGAAATCTTCGATTCGCCCAGATATTGCCTGCAACCACTGAGGCTGATCACGTTGCGCCATTCGCCGCCGTAATCACGCATGCGGAGCTCCGCGGATTTCGGCAACAGGAACTCGGCCCCGCCGATCGTCACGTGCGCGTAATCGATGCTGTTCTCCGAGCTGACGATCTCCAGCTCCGCCGGAATTTCTTCTGCTTTGGTTTCGATGCGCACTATATGGTGCGTCTCCGCGTCAGCCCAGAACGAACCTCGCAGACCGGCAACTCCTTTGCGCTTCCGATTTCCGATCTCGTACACGCCGCGAAACCTCGGGACTGTGAAATCCCACCGCCAAGTGCGCCGGCCGTCGTAAATGCGTTCGCCCGCGACCATGAAATTCGCCGCATTCGTCAGAAAGAGCGCGCGCGCAAGCATGCCGAAATTGCCGTTGCCGAACGCGCCGCCGAGCATCAGATCATCGATGTCCTTGTCCTCGAAGTTGCCGGCGCCCGGCCAGGAAAACATCTCTTTCCCGTTCACGATTGCGATCTCGAGCCGCACACGATCGACCAGTTCGAAGCTCGCGCTCTGGGACGATCGGCGGCTGCGCTCGACCGTCTCCACGCACGTGTAATTGGGAAGCCGAGCAAGATTGAGGCGCATTTGCTCCGCAACGCGTCCGAACACCTCTTTGTCGAGCGCGTTGTCGGCGCCGAGACGGCTTGCAACGAGACCGCACAGCCCAAGCAACAGCAACAGGCTGCGTTGCATGACAGCGTTATTATAGCGAGCATGGCCGCGACGAAAGTCATGATTCTGAAGAACGGGCCCATTCGCATCGAAGGTGATTTTGAGATCACCGATTATGAAGGAGCGCCGTTCGGGCTCGCTGGCCGCACTGTCATTTCTCTCTGCCGCTGCGGCATGTCGGAAAACAAACCGTTCTGCGATGCCAGCCATGGCCGTACCGGATTCAGCTCCGAGTGCAAAGCTCGCGAGCTCCCGCCGCCCAAACCAAAACTCTGATCGGCGCGGACCTGCGCCGGGGCCGGGCAACGAGTGGGTAGCACGCAAATGCACAAACGCAAACTTGGCAACAGCGACATGCAAATCACGCCGATCGGTATCGGCGCGTGGGCAATGGGCGGAGGCGGCTGGGCCTTCGCCTGGGGGCCGCAGGACGACAACGAATCCATTGCTGCGATTCACGCCGCGCTCGACAAAGGTCTGAACTGGATCGATACGGCGGCAGTCTATGGTCTCGGCCACGCCGAAGAGGTCGTCGGCCGCGCGCTCGCGGGCCGCGCTCACCGCCCGTACGTGTTCACGAAGTGCGAGCGCACCTGGAATGACAAGGGCGAAATCATCAGGAACCTGAAACGCTCGTCGGTCAAACGTGAGTGTGAAGACAGCCTGCGCCGGCTCAGGGTCGACGTCATCGACCTCTATCAAATCCACTGGCCCGAGCCGGAGCAAGACATCGAGGAAGGCTGGTCCGCGCTCGCCGAGCTTCGACGGGAAGGTAAGGTGCGCTGGATCGGCGTCTCCAATTTCAGCGTCGCTCACATGAAGCGCTGCGCGCCCATCGCGCCGATTACTTCGCTGCAACCGCCGTACTCAATCATTTCGCCGGAAGTCGAGCAGGAGATCCTGCCATACTGCGACGCCAACAACATCGGCGTAATTGTCTACTCGCCCATGAAGTCGGGCCTGCTCTCGGGAGCGATGACGAGAGAGCGGATCGCCACGATGCCGCAGGACGACTTCCGCCGGCGTACGCCGGCATTCAACGAGCCCGCCCTCACACGCAACCTCCAGTTGGCCGAGTTGCTGCGCGACATCGGCGCTCGTCACGGACGCACCGCGGGAGAAGTGGCTATCGCATGGACGTTGCGGCACCCGGCCGTCACGGGCGCGATTGTCGGAATGCGCTCGGCGAAACAGGTCGGAGGCGTGATCGGCGGCGCCGAATTCCGCCTCAGCGCCGAAGAGGTCGGCGCTATCGACCGCTTCATGGCGAGCGCGCTCGCCAGCGCCGTATGAGATAGTGGGGCAGTTGTCAACCTGCGGCCGATTGTCAGTCGGCCCGTCTGGATGTACCGTATGAGACGCCGCGATCTCTTCGCCACCGTACCGTTCACTGGTTACTCCCTGTTCGTCAACGCAGGCCCGCTTAAGGCCCAGCGTCCCGACTTTGACCGAATAGCACCGCCGAAACCCGGGCGCCAGCGCATCACGCACGAGCCGCACATGACCCTGGTCGATCTCGACACCGACGTGCTCGTCGCCGGCGGCGGGCTGGCCGGCGTGTGCGCCGCTGTCTCCGCCGCCCGCAATGGCGCGCGCGTGGTGCTCGTCCAGGACCGCTCCCGGCTCGGCGGCAACTCGTCAAGCGAAGTAAAGATGCACGTCGTCGGAGCTAACAGCCACAAGAGCCGTCCTGGCTGGCGCGAGAGCGGACTGATCGAAGAGATCCGCCTCGATGACGCCGTCAACAACCCGCAGCGCTGCTGGGAGCTCTGGGACCTGCTGCTCTATGACAAGGTCGTCAGCGAGCCCAACATCACGCTGCTGCTCGAAACAGTCCTGTGCGCCGCGGAGGTCAGCAACGCCCGCATCCGACAGGTGACCGCTCGCTGCGATAAGAGCGAGCACCTCTATCGCATTCGCGCCAAAATGTTCTGCGACGCAACCGGCGACTCGCGCCTCGGCATCGAAGCCGGCGCCGAGTTCCGCACCGGCCGCGAAGCCCGCGGCGAGTTTGGCGAATCGCTCGCGCCGGAACAGGCCGATAACGAGACGCTCGGCAGCAGCATTCTGTTCACGTCTCGCCTGCACCGCCGGCCGATGCCCTTTACGCCTCCAAAATGGGCGCGCAAGGTCACGAAAGAGCAGCTGAAATTCCGCAGCACGAACAGCTGGGAATACGGTTACTGGTGGATCGAATGGGGCGGCAATCTCGACACTATCCGCGACAATGAGCGCATTCGCTTTGAGCTGCTCTCGATCGTGATGGGCGTCTGGGATTACATCAAGAACAGCGGCAACCATCCCGAGAGCGCGCACTGGGCGCTCGACTGGGTCGGCATGATGCCCGGGAAGCGCGGCAGCCGCCGCCTGTTGGGCGATCACATTCTGACGCAGAACGATCTGATGTCGGCCCGCTTCGAGGACGCCGTTGCAATCGGCGGCTGGCCGATGGACGACCATCCTCCCGGCGGCTTCGATCGCCCCGATCTGCCGCCGAACACCGTGCTGCGCACGCCCGAGGTCTACGACATCCCGCTGCGTGCGCTGTACAGCCGGAATATCAGTAATCTGTTCATGGCCGGCCGGAACATCAGCGCAACGCACGTGGCTTTCACATCGACGCGCGTCATGGCGACCTGCGCGGTCATTGGTCAGGCGGCCGGCACGGCCGCGGCGCAGTGTGTCGAACAGAACATAACGCCCAGGCAGCTCGCGCAGGACAAAGCGCGGGTAGCGCGGCTGCAGCAGACACTCCTGCGGCAGGACCAGACGATTAAGCATGTCCGCAACGCCGATCCGGCGGACCTGGCGCGAAAAGCGCGCATCACCGCCTCGGCCGGCGACGCGGCGCTCATCATCGATGGCCATTTGCGCGATATCCCCGACAAAGCGGGGGTCCCGGCCGAGGTGCACCACTGGGCCGCCCCGCTCAGTGAAGGCGCGGGAGCCTGGATCGAGCTTGCCTGGGATCGCCCGCAGCGGATCAGCCGGATGCAGCTCACATTCGACAGCGGCTTCGCCCGCGAGCTCACGCTCACCTCATCCGACACGGCCAACCGCGGCATCGTGCGCGAGCCGCAGCCGGAGACGGTTCGCAATTATGTCGTGACCTGCCGCAAGCCGGACGGAACCAGCGCGACGCTGGCAACCGTCACCCGAAACCACCAGCGTGTGAATCGGCACCGTTTCGACCCTGTAGACGTCGAAGCCATCCGCGTGCAGTTCACGGCGACCAACGGTCTGCCTGAGGCGAGAGTCTTCGAAATCCGCTGCTACGCGTAAACCGCGTGTGTCCGTCCGGTGCCGCGTCAGGCGTAAAGCGATGGCGACGAGTGCCGGCGTTCGGCGCGCGGCGATCGGATGACAGCGCCGCCCATATGCGCCGCCGCCACTCCCAGGCAGGTGACAGCCGCCGCGATAATCACGCCCGTCGCGCTGTCCTCGAACGGGATCAGCGGCGCATTCAGCAGCACGAGTGTGCACGCCGCCCGAAAACTGCTCTCGAGCGCAGCGCTTTGCGACCTGAGTACGCCCCATCGCGCCTGCATGATCGTCCACCCGAAGGCCAGGTTCAAACCCGATACGAGAACCGACAGCGTCGTTCCGAGATCGAGCGGCAGTCCGGTCGTTTCCAGCCCGTCGTTGCCGCCGAAGACGAGTTCGTACAGCATGAGTGCGCAGACCGCGGCCCCGCCCAGCGTCTGTAGAATCGCCGCCAGAGCAGACGGCGCGCCAATTCGCCTCCGCAGCAACTGTGCGATCAGAATGGTCGCCGTGGCGACACAACCCGCAATCAGGACGAGCTCGTACATAGGCGTCGCAAATAACGCGTAAACCGGCGTCAAACCGGCTCATTGATGAGTGACATTTCTGCGCCCGCCGTTTCACCCATCACAGCCGCCGCGTACCCCTGTGTTAATCTGAGACTTACAAGCGCATCGCCTTTGTATGCCGGCGCAGGCGAGCGAGACCTTCGTCCTCCGTACCTACCCCCTGCGTGAAGCCGACCTGATCGTGAGCTTCTTCACGCGCGATCACGGCAAGCTCCGAGGGGTGGCGCGGCGCGCGCGAAGGCCGAAAAACAGCTTCGGTTCGGGTTTAGAGCGCCTCTCGCAGGTTCGGATGTTTTATTTCCAGCGCGAGAATCGCGAACTGGTCAATCTCGACGGGTGTGAGCTGATCCAGTCACAGTTCGATCTGATGAGCGATTACGCCGCGAGCGTCGCGCTCGACTACATGGCGGAGGTCTCCGAACAACTGCTTCCGCCCAATGAGCCGAGCGAGCGTTTTTTCCGGCTGATCGCGGCGGTCCTCGCGCATCTGCGTGAGAAGCCGTCCGAGCACGTCTGGCCCTGCGTGCTTTATTACACGCTCTGGGCCGTGCGGCTGTCCGGTTTTCTGCCCGATGTCCGGGTCGGCCGCGAGTCGCATGAGATCGCACAGGAGATGATGCAGAAGCCGATCGACGGGTTAAGACCGCGTCAGTGGTCCAGCGCCACCGCGGGCGATCTGCGCCGCGCGCTGATCCGCTCGATCGAGGAGCACGTGGAACGCCGGCTCGTCACCGCTGCCGTCCTGGAAACTCTCTGATGGATTCCTTTCAGACGACCGTAGCCAAACTGAAGAACTTCTGGTCCGAGCGCGGCTGCATCATCACCGAGCCGTTCGATCTCGAGGTCGGCGCCGGCACCATGGCGCCGGAAACCTTCCTCCGCGTCCTCGGCCCCCGGCCCTGGAAGGTCGCCTATGTGCAGCCGAGCCGCCGCCCCGCGGACGGCCGCTACGGCGAAAATCCAAACCGGCTCTATAAGCACCAGCAGCTGCAGGTCATTCTCAAGCCGTCGCCCGCGGATGTCATTGATCAATACCTCGCCAGCCTCGAAGCCATCGGCATTGACCTCCGCAAGCACGACATCAAGTTTGAAGAGGATAACTGGGAATCACCAACGCTCGGCGCCTGGGGCATCGGCTGGCAGGTCATGCTCGATGGCCTCGAGATCACACAGTTCACTTACTTTCAGCAGTGCGGCGGGCTCGACCTCGACCTCGTGCCCGCCGAGCTGACGTATGGTCTCGAACGTCTGGTCGCGTTCCTGCAAGGCGTCGAGAGCGTCTATGACATCGAGTGGACGCCCGGCGTGAAGTATCGCGACGTGCGGTTCGCCGATGAGTTGCACAATTCCGTCTACAATTTCGAGCTCGCCGATATCCCGACTCTCTGGCAGTTGTTCGAACTGCACGAAATGGAGGGCGCGCGCCTGCTCGCGAGCTTCCCGAAGTACGAGCCCAGTGAGCGCTTCCCGCTGCTCGCCGCCTATGAGCACGTGCTGATGTGCTCGCACTATTTCAACCTCCTCGATGCTCGTGGCGCCATCAGCGTTACCGAGCGCGTGGCTGTTATCGCGCGCGTCCGCAAGCTCGCGGTTGCCGTCGCCGAGGCCTGGGTGGAACAGCAGGCGAGATCTCATACAGCAGCGCTCGCGGAGGTCGCCGTTTGACCGACACTCTCCCGTTTCTTCTGGAAATCGGGTCCGAAGAGATCCCCGACTGGATGATCGAGCCGGCACTTGCGGATCTGCAGCACAATTTCGAAAAGATCGTCGACGAGCTCAAGCTCGGCGGCCGCGTCACCCGCGTCGACGCGACACCTCGGAGGCTCGTCCTGTTCGCCGACGGCCTCATGAGTGCGCAAGCCGACGAGGAACGCACTGTATCCGGCCCGCCTGTCGCCGCCGGCGAAGGCGCTGCCCGGGGGTTTGCGAAAAAGCTGGGAGTCGCCTTCGAGGCCCTCGAAACAACCGCCACGCCGAAAGGCGATTACTACGCTGTCCGGCAAAAGGTCACCGGCCGCAAGACTGTCGATGTCCTCGCCGAAGCGCTGCCCACCGCCATCACAGGCATCTCCTGGCCAAGGTCGATGTACTGGACCGGCAAATCCGGCCCGCGGTTCATCCGGCCCATACGCTGGCTGGTCGCGCTGCTTGGCGACGGCATCGTTCCCTTCGAAATCGCCGGAGTGCGGTCCGGCGCGGTCAGCAGGGGTCACCGCCGCCTTGGTGCCGATGCCGTCGCGGTTCATATCGGCAATTACGAGGCGGAGCTGAGGAAGAATTTCGTGCTGCTCTCGGCCGCCGAACGGCGCGCGCGCATCGCGAACGCGCTCGGCCCCGGCGTCGTTCGCGATGAAGCCCTGATTCACACACTCGTTTACCTTACCGAGTTCCCGGTGCCGATCCGTGGTGCATTCGATGCGAAATATCTCGAGCTGCCGAAGGAGATCCTCTCGACCGTCATGCGCCACCACCAGCGCTACTTCTCGGTCGAGTTCGATGGACAGCTCGCCCCCGCGTTCGTCGCCGTCATGAACACCAGCGAGGACCCGGAAGGTCTGGTCCGGCGCGGCAACGAACGCGTTCTGCGCGCCCGCTTCAATGACGCGCGCTTCTTCTGGGATGTCGATCAGCGCCGGCCACTCGCCGCCCGCGTCGGCGATCTCAGGAACGTCACCTTTCAGGCGAAGCTCGGGTCCTGCTACGACAAGGTGCAGCGGATCGTGGCGATCGTCCAGCGCAGCCGTGAACTCGCCACACCCGCTGCCGTGCGCGCAGCCACCTTGTGCAAGTGCGATCTCACGACCGAGATGGTGAAGGAATTCACTGAGCTGCAGGGCGTTGTCGGCGGCCTCTACGCGCGCGCGCAGGGCGAGCCCGAGGCCGTTTGGCGCGCGATCTACGACCATTACAAACCGGCCAGTATGGAAGATTCGATCCCGAGCACGCGCGAGGGCCAGATCGTGGCGCTCGCCGACAAGCTCGACACGCTGATCGAGTGCTTCCGCATCGGCCTGATTCCCAGCGGCTCGAAGGATCCGTTCGGACTGCGGCGCGCCGCCCAGGGCATCATCAAAATCGTTGTCGAAGCCGGTCTCCGGGTTCCCGAACTTCTCGATGTGACCGACGAGAAGCTCCGTGACTTCCTGGTGGACCGGCTCCGCTATTACTTTCGCGAAATTCGCGGCTTTCCCTACGACGAAGTCAACGCGACCATTCGCTGGGACGGTGATCCCTGCGACAGCCTGCGCCGGCTCGAAGCGCTTCACGCGGTGCGCAGGACCCCCGATTTCGAGCCGCTCGCAGCCAGCTTCAAACGTATCAAGAACATCCTTCGCCAGGCCGACTGGAACGTTGGGGAGTCCATCGATGAATCGCGTCTCGAGCCCGGCCCCGAGCGGGCGCTGTACGACGCATACAGAAAGGTCCAACGCGCCATAGATGGAGTGGACTACAAAAGCTCGCTGGCGACAATTGCCTCGCTGCGCCCACAGGTCGATACGTTCTTCGACAAAGTTCTGGTAAATGCGCCTGACCCGGAAATCAGGCGTAACAGGCTGACGCTGCTCAGCAACCTTTTGACCGAATTCTCCGAGATCGCCGATTTTTCGGAGATAGTAACTTCGTGATCCTCGTCCGAATCACGGGCATTGTCTTACTCGCACTTATTTCAGGAGAGACTCATGGCTAACAAATACGTCTACCTCTTCGGTGGCGGCACGGCCGAAGGTGACGGCACGATGAAGGATACGCTGGGCGGAAAAGGATCCGGCCTGGCGGAAATGAGCAGGGCCGGTGTGCCTGTTCCTCCCGGCTTCACCATCATCACCGACGTCTGTAACATCTTTTTCGACAACAATCATCAGGTCCCGCCCGATGTAGACGAGCAGATCTGGAAGGCGCTAGAGCGCGTCGAGCAGCTCGCCGGCAGGAAGTTTGGCGACACACGCGATCCGCTGCTGCTTAGCGTCCGCTCCGGCGCGAAGTTCTCGATGCCGGGCATGATGAATACTATCCTCAACCTCGGCCTCAACGATGAGACAACGGAGGGGCTGCTGAACAAGACCGGCAATCCCCGGTTCGCCTATGACTGCTACCGGCGCTTCATTCAGATGTTCGGCGAAGTAGCCATGGGAATCGAGATGGAGCACTTCGACCATGTCTTCGACGCCCGGAAGGCGAAGCGGGGCGTAAAGCTCGACACCGAGCTGACGGCGGAGGACCTCAGGGCGGTCATCGCCGAGTTCAGGAAGATCGTGAGGAAGTTTGCGAAGCGCGATTTTCCGCAGGATGTGCGCGAGCAGCTCATCATGTCGCGCAACGCGGTGTTCAACTCCTGGTGGGCCCCCAAGGCCGCGTACTACCGCAAGATGGAGAAGATCTCCGATCGGCTCGGCACCGCCTGCAATATCCAGACGATGGTCTTCGGCAACATGGGCGACACCTCCTGCACGGGTGTCGGCTTCACGCGCGACCCCGGCTCGGGCGAGAAGGTGTTTTACGGCGAGTTCCTGGTAAATGCGCAGGGCGAAGACGTCGTGTCCGGCGCCCGCACGCCTCAGCCCATCAGCGAACTCGAAGCCTGGAATCCGGACGTCTACCGCCAGCTCCGCCAGATCACGACCAGTCTCGAGCGCCACTATCGCGACATGCAGGACTTCGAGTTCACTGTGCAGGAAGGCAGGCTGTACATGCTGCAGACCCGCAACGGCAAGCGCACGGGTCCGGCGGCGGTTCGCGTTGCCGTAGACATGATGAAGGAAGGCCTGATCGACGAAAAGACGGCTGTCCTGCGCGTTGCTCCCGCTCAGCTCGACCAGTTACTGCACCCCGTATTCGACAGCGCCAGTCTGAAAAAGCTCACTAAGCTGGCTACAGGCATCGATGCGTCACCTGGCGCCGCAGTCGGCCGGCTCGCGTTCACCTCGGAAGATGCCGTGAGCATGTCCGAGAAATCGCCCGTCATTCTGATCCGCAAAGAGACGACGCCGGACGACATCCACGGCATGGATGCGTCGAAGGGCATTTTGACCGCCGTCGGCGGCAAGAGCTCGCACGCCGCGGTTGTGGCGCGCGGCATGGGCGTACCGTGCGTCGTTGGCTGCAGCGCGATCGCTATCAATGAGCGGGCGAAATCCGCGATCGTGAAGAACGGCGATAAAGCGATCACGATTAAGGAAGGCGACTGGGTATCGATCAACGGCACCACCGGCGACGTGTATCTCGGCCAGGCCGCGACACAGGATCCCGATCCCAATTCGCCCACCTTCGCAACCTTCATGCGAGTGGCGGACAAGTTCCGCGGTAAGTTCGGTGTTCGCGCCAACGCCGATATCCCGCGCGACGCGAAGGCGGCCCGCGCCTTCGGCGCCGAAGGCATCGGCCTCTGCCGCACCGAGCACATGTTCTTCGCCGAAGACCGTCTGCCGCACGTGCAGGCGATGATTCTCGCCGAAAACGAGAAGGATCGCCGCAAGGCGCTGCAAAAGCTGCTGCCGATGCAGCGCAGAGACTTCGCCGGCCTGTTCAAAGCGATGGACGGGTATCCGGTCGTGATCCGCACGCTCGACCCGCCGCTGCACGAGTTCGTGCCCAAGCGCGAAGAGCTGATGGTCGATCTTGCGAAGCTGCCTTATGCCGACGCCAAAGAGAAGAAGGAGATGGCAACTCGCTATGCCAACTTCGGCGCCGAGGTGAAGAATCTCAGGAAGGTTCTGCCCGACCTCCTGAAACGCGTCGAGTCGCTGCACGAGTTCAACCCGATGCTCGGGCATCGCGGCTGCCGTCTCGGCATTACGTACCCCGAGATCACGGAGATGCAGGCCCGAGCCATCTTCGAGGCCGTCGTTGAAGTGGCGAAGAAGGGCATCAAAGTGATCCCCGAGGTGATGATCCCGCTGATTGGCTCCGTGCAGGAGCTGGAGCATCAGAAGGCGATCGTGAAGAAGGTAGCGGACGAGGTTCTCGCGAAGGCCGATCTGAAGGACCAGGAGTACCTGATCGGCACGATGATCGAGATCCCGCGCGCCGCGCTGCTGGCCGATCAGGTCGCACGCGAAGCCGAGTTCTTCAGCTTCGGCACCAACGACCTGACGCAGACGACGATGGGCCTGTCCCGCGACGATTACACGAAGTTCTCGAAGGATTACGAAGAGAAGAAGATCTTCAAGGCGGACCCGTTCGGTGTGCTCGATCAGGAAGGCGTCGGCAAGCTGGTGCAGTGGGCGGTCGAGAACGGTCGCAAGACCCGCAAAGATCTGGAAGTAGGCATCTGCGGCGAGCACGGGGGCGAGCCGAGCTCGGTAGAGTTCTGTTACCAGGTTGGGATGGACTATGTGAGCTGCTCCCCGTACCGCGTCCCGATCGCGCGGCTGGCGGCGGCTCAGGCCGCCATCAGCGGGGGAGATAAGAGCGAAGCGGCACGAACGGCCTGATTCGGACCCCGCGCTGAAGTGGCCGGACCAAAAGGTCCGGCCACTTGCTGTT
>DASSSG010000264.1:0-6176 GCA_035708545.1 Bryobacteraceae bacterium
GGCGGGCCGTTCCGCTGCAATCAGCACTGCATCAGCATCGACGACGATATCAACTACGTCGCGCAGTTCGATTTCAGGGTACGCGTGCCGCGGAACACGGCCGTCGAGCTGAAGACGGTGAACAAGGGTCATGTCCGCGTGACCGGCATCACGGGTGAGTTCGAACTGCGCAATGTGAACGGCGATATCGAGGCCACCGACATCGCGGGTTCCGGACGCGCGCACACGGTGAACGGGCCCGTGCGCGTGAGCTTTCGAGAGAACCCGCGCGAGGCGTCCTCGTTCAAAACGATAAACGGCGAGATCGCGTTGTCCTTTCAACCGGCACTCGCGGCGGACTTCCGAATGAAGACGCTGAACGGCGACGCCTGGTCGGATTTTGAGTTCCGGATGGTGCCGACCGAACCAGAGGTGTCGCGTGACGGACGCGGATTCGTGTGGCGGAAGAACAGATTCACGGGCGTTCGCGTAGGTGCGGGCGGCCCGGAAATCAGAATCGAAACACTCAACGGACCGATTCGCCTGATCAACAGAGGTAAGTAAACATGAAACACGTATGCACCGCGGCGGCGTTCATCCTCGTAGCCGGAAATGCTGCCGCCCAGGACCGGGTCACCGTCCCGCTGACGGACCCGGCGAAACCCGCAGTGATTCGCGCCAGCCTGCTGAGCGGCAGTTTCAGCGTGCGCGGCTATCAGGGCAGGGACGTCATCGTCGAAGCGCGCGGGCGCGCAGGCGAGTCGCGCCGGCGCCGGGAACCGGAAGAAGTGGGCGGGATGCGCAGGATCGACATGGCCGGCACCGGACTCGATATCGAAGAGAACAATAATGTCGTGCGCATCAGGAGCGGCCACCACTCGGCTGTCGAGATCGATCTTCAGGTGCCGTACAACACATCCCTCGATCTGAAGACCGTCAATAACGGCGGTATCAGAGTCGAGAACGTGAACGGCGAGATAGACGTGAACAGTCTTAACGGGGCGATCGCGCTGAACAACGTTTCCGGCTCCGTGCTCGCGCACTGTCTCAACGGGCCGGTGACGGTGACTTTCGACAAACTCACCGGCGGCAAGCCGATGTCGTTCAGCTCGCTGAATGGCAACATCGATGTGACGTTCCCCGCGGATGTGAAGGCAAACGTGAAGCTGAAGACCGAAAACGGCGATATCTATACCGACTTCGAGATTGCGGCCATCACGAAGCCGCTGCCCGCGCCCGAAAAATCGGGAGGCCGCTTCCGCGTGCGGTTCGATCGCGCGTTCTATGGAAGCATCAATGGCGGCGGCCCGGAGATGCAGTTCACAACGTTGAACGGCCGCATTCTGCTGCGCAGGAAGAAATAAGTCACGGCCGGAATGCGCGCGCCGCCGCGGGCGCGCGCAACCCTCCCTGCTATTCTGAGGGCAGCAGCCCTCAATGCCCCCTGTCCCCTCTGCAGAGGCGTCCGAAGAACTCCCTCTCGTCGAACGTGCGCGCGCTGGTGACGCGGCAGCATTCACGCAGCTGGTGAACCGCTACGAGCGGAAGATCTATCGGCTGGCGAAGAACATCACGCAGAACGACGACGACGCTCAGGACGTTCTGCAGGAAACCTTCCTCAAAGCATATTCGCACCTGAACAGCTTTGAAGGCAATTCCAGGTTCTACACCTGGCTCGTCCGAATTGCGGTGAACGAAGGGCTGATGAAGCTCCGTAAGCGTAAGACGGATAAGACGGTTCCCCTGGACGAGCCACAGGACACGGGCGAAGATACAGTCGTCCGGGAGATCGCCGTCTGGGACGACGACCCGGAGAAACGCTTCAGCCGCGAGGAGATACGGCGAATTCTCGACAACGCTATACACAGCCTGAAACCAGCTTTTCGCACCGTTTTCGTGCTCCGAGACATCGAAGAACTATCGACGGAGGAGACGGCCGAAGCTCTTGGGCTGTCGGTTCCTGCCGTCAAGAGCCGCCTCTTGCGGGCCCGGCTGCAGCTGCGCGAGAAGCTGACACGCTTCTTCCGCCGAAAGGGAGACGACGTTTTTGCTTACCTGTAAGGACTTCCTCAACGAGCTGAACGATTATCTCGATGAGGCTGTCGGCCCCGACGTCCGACGGAAACTGCAGGAGCACGTGGACGAGTGCCCCTCCTGCTGGGTGGTGGTCGACACGACGCGACGGACGATTCAGGTGTACAAGGGGCAGGAGCCGCAGGAGATTCCGCCGGATATTCATGACCGGCTGATGTCGGCGTTGCACAAGAAGATGTCAGCCGTGCGGGCCTGAGCCGAACCGCCGCTCCGTCACTGTAGAATCGTACTTACGTGACGATTCTCACAGTTGACGAGGCGTTTGACACTCTCGCGCGCGGCGCGACCCTCGTCACCCGCAGCCGCCGCCTGTCCCGCCATCTTCGATTTTCGTACGATCTTCGCCAGCAGAGCCGCGGAATCGCCGTCTGGGAGACGCCCGACGTGCTGCCGTGGGGCGCGTGGCTCAACCGAGCTTACTCGCGCCTGGTGGAAGGCGCCGACAAGCCGGAGACTTTTCCGACAGTGCTCTCGCCTGCGCAGGATGCGGCGCTGTGGGAGACCGTGATCGGGCGATCACTCCTGAATAATTCAAACCATCTGCTCGACCTGCGTGCCGCGGCGCGGCAGGCACGGAGCGCGCGGGAGTTGCTGCTCGAGTGGGCCGGCGAGCACGAAGAAATCGACTGGAACGCAACCGCCGACACGGATGCCTTCCACTTCTGGCACACCCGCTATCGGCGCGAGCTGAAGGACAACAAGTGGATCGATGAAGCCGGCATCCCCGACCGCCTGCTGGCCGCAAAGCCCGCGGCATGGATCGACAAGGCGCAACCGGTGCTGCTGGCGGGTTTCGACGAATACACACCACGCGAACAGCGGCTGATTGCCAGGCTGTCGGCAGCGCGTGTCCAGGTCTGCGAGGTTCGCACCCGGTCGCGCGAACACGCTGAAGTCGAGCGCCTCATTGCGCTGCGCGATACGAATGACGAGGTCGACCACGCCGCGCGCTGGAGTCTCGCGCTGCTCGAGCGCGGCGAGTCCGGCCCGATTGCAGTCGTGGTGCCGGAGCTCTCCCGCCTGCGCGCGCGTGTCGAGCACGTATTTACCGACGTGCTCGGTTCCACAGCACTGTTCAATATCTCGCTCGGGCGCCCGCTTGCGGAATATCCGATCATCGCAGCCGCTCTCAGGGCGGTCTCGCTGGCCGCCGAGGAGATTCCGATCCGGGCCGCGGGGTCGGTGCTGCGATCGCCGTTCTTTGAGGCCGCGGAAACCGAGATGGCAGCGCGGGCGCGGGCGGACACGCAGCTGCGGCGATCAGGCACATTGACGACCTCACGGCGTTTGCTGGCGCGTGAGGCGGCGCCGCTGTTCCGTGCAGCGCTGGCACGCTTCGAGACTGTACTCAGCTCCGCGCCCGCTCGCCAGAGTCCCGCACGGTGGGCAGCAACGTTTTCGCGGCTCCTGCACGGTTTGGGATGGCCCGGCGAGCGCAAACGCACGAGTGCGGAGTATCAGGCGGCCGGCGCATGGGCTGACCTGTTGTCGCAGTTTGCGCGGCTGAGCACGATTATGTCGAGCATGACTGTGGACGAGGCGCTGCGAAGCCTGGCGGACATGGCCCGAGAGGCAGAATGGCAGCCGCAGGCCGATCCGGCGCCAGTGCAGATCCTGGGCGTGCTCGAGACCTCGGGCTTCGATTTCGAACACCTGCTCGTGCTCGGGTTGCACGATGGCATTTGGCCGGCGCCACCGCGGCCACATCCGTTCATTCCGTACGCGGCGCAACGCCGATTCGGGATGCCGCACGCCACCACCGACCGTGAGCTTGCTTTCGCGCGCGCGACGACCGATCGGCTGCGCACGGCTGCGCGGGACGTCACGTTCACCTGGCCGCGGTGGGAAGCCGATCAGGAACTCCGCCCGAGTGCGCTGCTCGCCGCGCTTCCCGCGGCGATGCGGCCGATGCAGCCGGCGGCGAAGCCCGTGGCGCTTGTGACGCTCGAGCAATTCGAGGACGACCGCGGGCCCGAGTTTACGGGCAGCGTGCAGCGCGGCGGCGCGCGAGTCCTTCAGGACATGGCCGCATGCCCGTTCCGGGCATTTGCAGTTCATCGACTGGGCGCCAAACCGCTTGAAGAGCCGACGTTCGGACCCGATGCCCGCGATCGCGGCACGCTCGTGCACGCGGCGCTGCGGAATCTCGGATGCGAACGGGAGCCGTCGCGAGGGCAGGTGGAAGCGGCGGTGCGCGCGGCCATCGAGGCGAACAAGGACGAGATGGGTATCGGGCCGCAACTCGCGGCCCTCGAGCAGGAACGGCTCACGGAGCTGCTGGAGAGGTGGTTCGCACTCGAACAGACAAGGCTCGCCGCTTACCGCATCGTGTCGCAGGAAGCCGAGAGGAACGTCGTCATCGGGGGACTCGAACTCGGCGTGCGCATGGATCGCGTGGACGAACTTGCGGACGGCCGCCACGTGATCCTGGACTACAAAACCGGCGAGCCAAAAATGAAACAGTGGGAGACGGAACGGCCCGAAGATCCACAGCTGCTGATTTATGCAGTGACACACGATCGTCCCGTGGCGGCGGTCGCGTTCGCGCAGATACGGGCGGACGGAATCCGCTATGAGGGCATCGCGCGCGACGTTTCCATTCTGCCGGGCATCGGGGCGATGCCAGAGGAGGAATGGAACGCCTACCTCGACGACCGCAAACGGGTGCTGACCGAGCTTGCGCAGGGGTTTCGCTCGGGTGACGCACGGATCGATCCGAAGAACGGCCGCACGTGCGACCGCTGCGAGCTGACCCCGGTTTGCCGGATAAAGGAGAGCGAGCTTGTCGCCGGCGCTGTCTGATGTTTCGCAGCGGCGGCGCGCGCTCGATCCGACGCGATCGTTCATCGTGCAGGCGCCCGCAGGCTCCGGCAAGACCGAGCTTCTGATCCGCCGGTGTCTGGTGCTGCTTGCCGTGGTCGGGCAGCCCGAAGCGGTGGTTGCCATCACGTTCACGATCAAAGCGGCGGGCGAGATGCGGGACCGCATACTGCGGGCGCTTGACGCGGCTCGCAACCTGCCGGAGCCCGCGACCGCACACGAGGCGGAGACATGGCGGCTCGCGCGGGCTGTGCTGGCGCGCGATGCCGAACTGGGATGGAACATCAGCACGCATCCCGAGCGGCTGCAAATCCGCACGATCGACGCGCTAAGCGCGGCGATCACACGCCGCATGCCCGTGACGGCCGGCTTCGGCGCACAGCCCGAGTTCCGGGAGGATGCGGCCGATATGTATGCGGAAGCGGCGCGGCGGACGCTGGCGCTGCTCGAGAGTACCGATTCGCGCGCGCCCGCGATCGCGGCCCTGTTGCGGCACCTCGACGGAAACATAAATCGCGCGGAGCAGCTTCTCACGGACATGCTGCCGCGGCGAGATCAATGGCTGCGGCATCTCAGCCGAGGAACGGAGATCGATCCGGAGGAGGTGCGCGCGGGTCTCCAGGCGAATCTCCGGGCAGCGATTGCGGACGCGCTCGCGGATGTCAAAGACGAGTTCGCGCCCGATTGTGAGAGCGAGTTGATGCGGCTTGTCCGGTTTGCCGCGCGGAGCGGCGACGATCTTGCTGAACTGCACGAGCGGACCGACCTGCCGCGCGCGCACGCCGACGATCTGCCGGCATGGCGGGCGCTGCGGAACCTGCTGCTGACCGCGAACGAAGCGAAACGGCGATCGAGACTGACGGCACGTCACGGCTTCCCGCCGCGCTGCCGTGAGAAGGACCAGATGGAGGCGGTGATCGCAGGCCTCTCGGACCGATGCGTCGAAGCGCTGCACGAAATCCGCTACCTGCCCGATCCACGCTATACGCCAGAGCAGTGGGCGGCGGTGCGCGCTTTGCTCGAGGTGCTTCCGGTGGCGGCTGCTCAGTTGCGGGCCGTATTCGCGGAGCATGGAGCGATCGACTTCACCGAACTGTCTCAGGGCGCGCTCTGCGCACTCGGCACATCCGAGTGCCCGAGCGAACTGGCGTACGCGCTCGACTGCCGGATCGAGCACATTCTTGTCGACGAATTTCAGGACACGTCGGCGACGCAGAGACATTTGCTCGAGCGACTGACGGATGGCTGGGCGGCAGGCGACGGGCGGACGCTGTTTTGTGTCG
>DASSSG010000265.1:0-6501 GCA_035708545.1 Bryobacteraceae bacterium
CCTGCCAGAGGTAGACGGGAGGGGTATCTCGACCGCTGGCGGCGCCAGGGCTGCATGGTTCAAAGACACGGAAGGAAATATCATGACGGTCATCCAGAGCCTGTGAGTTCTGATTCATTCGCGGATATGCGCGCAGACTAAAGTATCGCGAACGAAGCGGCGGTCCGCGCGATTTTGCGGCCTCGCACGGCGAAAACTGATGTCAGCGGCCGCTCGGCTGGCCTGCGGTGGAGATGATGTCCCCTGTCTCCATGAGCTGCCGGAACCGATTCAGATCCTCAGCAATCTGCACGCCCGGGTCTCGGCCGAACATCCTGGCGATCGCATGGCCGACTCTGCCGCCCGGCGGATCATACCGCAGCCACACACGCACGACCGTCCCACGCCCGCCGGGGGCCGCGTCGAAGCGCACCAATCCTTCATTCGCGACTGCGGAGCCCGGAACCGATCGCCAGCGGATGAGTCGCGGCTCGTCCTCCTCGATAATTTCGGCATCCCACGATACGGTGAACCCCGCGGGCGCCTTCGCTGCCCATGTCGACAGGCGGCTTCCACGCGCGCGGACGCTCTCGAGGTGGCGCATGATGTACGGCAGGTTTTCAAGATGACGCCAGAACAGGTAAAGCTCCTCCGCCGATCGCAGGATGGTGATTGCTTTGTCTAGCTCGATCGCGCGTTCAGGCGCTACGCCGCCGGTTTCAGTATCTTCTTCCTCCGAGCGCGTCCGCCTGAGGAGCGCGATGCCGGCGAGAATGCCTGCGCCCGTGATCAGCAACGGCATCCACTCGAGGGTTCGATGCGGCGCCTCTGCGCGTCTGATCGGGCCGTTCACAGTTGATGTGACCGTGCGTCCGATCGCAACGTTTCAGTACGAAACCCGCTCGATAGCCGTGGGTCATACAAACAGCATGAGAGCTGTGTGCTGGTATGGGACGCATGACGTCCGCGTGACGGACGTCCCCGAACCGAAGCTCATTAACTCGCGCGACGCGATCGTGCGCATTACGAGCACCGCGATCTGCGGATCAGACCTGCACCTCTATAACGGTTACATCCCTTCCATGCAGGCGGGCGATATTCTCGGGCACGAGTTCATGGGCGAAGTGGTCGAGGTGGCGAAAGCGAACGGATTGCGGCGCGGCGACCGCGTTGTGGTGCCGTTCCCGATCGCCTGCGGCAGTTGCTGGTTCTGCAGGCACCAGCTCACTGCGCTCTGTGATAACTCGAATCCGAACGCCGCGATCGCCGACATGATGTACGGCACCTCAGGCGCGGGCATCTTCGGCTACTCGCATATTTACGGCGGCTTCGCCGGCGGCCAGGCGGAATACGCCCGAGTCCCCTTTGCCGATTTCGGTTGTCTCAAGATCCCGGATCGCCTGACCGATGAGCAGGTGCTCTTCCTGACCGATGTCTTTCCCACCGGCTACATGGCGGCGGAGAACTGCAACATTCAACCGGGTGACACCATCGCCGTGTGGGGTTGCGGCCCGGTCGGGTTATTCGCCATCACGAGCGCGTATCTGCTCGGTGCCGAGCGAGTCATAGCGCTCGATCGCTTCCCCGAGCGCCTCCGCATGGCCGCCGAGCGCTGCGGAGCCGAGACCCTCAATTACGAGCACGTCGATGTCATCGAGCAGCTAAAGAACATGAGCGGAGGCCGCGGCCCGGATGCCTGCATCGATGCCGTCGGAATGGAGGCGCATGGTACAACCGCCGATGCCATCTACGATCAGGTGAAGCACTCGTTCAGACTCGAGACGGACCGCCCGCACGTGCTGCGCCAGTGCATTCAGGCCTGCCGCAAAGGCGGCACGGTATCGATTCCCGGAGTGTACGGCGGTCTCATCGACAAGCTGAACATCGGCGCAGCGTTCGCGAAGGGCCTGACCTTCCGAATGGGCCAGACGCACGTACATAAATACCTGCGTCCGTTGCTCGAGCGAATCGCGGGCGGCGATATCGACCCGAGTTTCGTCATCACGCATCGCATGCGTCTCAATGACGCGCCGCATGCGTATGACATATTTCTCCACAAGCAAGACGAGTGCGTCAAGGTGGTTCTCAAGCCGTGAGGTTCTATGGCGTCCTGGTTCAGTCCTGAAACACCGAAGATCGTCGGCCCGTGGCGGCGGTGTATCCATCCGTCCGGACGGAATCGCAGCTACGGTCTGCTCGTCGCAGTCCTGGTGCTGCTCGTTCTCTACTTCATCGGCTGCTCCGGAGCGGGTATCCAAACCATGTTGGACCTGCGCTGAAGGTATGTGTACCTACCCAGCCACCGTGATTCCTTTCCCCTCCACGATTTCATGTCTCCCCGCCTTCACGTTGCGGAACTCCTCCGTTCGCCCACTCGGCCAGTAGACAACCACACGATCTATCGTGTCCCGCCTGCCCAGTCCGAACGTCACCGGCAGTTCGGACTGCGACAGATAACTCCCCCCGCTCTTCACCGTTCGTGAGCTCATCTCGCTGCCGATGAAGGCGCGCACCGTCGCCCCGATGGCATCGCGGTTCGACTTCGTCCCGACCAGCCGCAGACGCGCGCTGCGATTGCCCCGTAACTGATCGTTCCGGTAGAGATACGCCGGGCCGGCGTTCGTTGTGATCAGCACATCGAGGTCGCCGTCGTTATCGAAATCGCCAAACGCGGCGCCGCGGCCAACCTTCGGCGTTGCGAATTCGCGGCCGGCCCCTTCCGCCGCTTCACGAAACTTACCGCCGCCCGTATTGAGGAACAAATGCGGCGCCTGCGCGTATTCGACGTTCGGAACGGTATTATCGATATGCCCGTTGACGACCAGCAGATCGAGCCGGCCGTCGAGATCGGCATCGAAAAAGAAACAACCGAATCCGAGGCTGCGCCGTGTGAGGCGTCCGATCTCCATCCGGGGCGCGAGATCGACAAAGCCGCCGCGGCCGGAGCCGCGGAACAGCGCCAGCATCTCGTTGTGGAAGTTCGTCACCGCGAGCGTCGGGATCCCCGAGTTGTCGAGATCGCCGACGTCAACACCCATGCCCGCGCGCGCCTTGCCGTCTTCGCTGAACGCCACGCCCGCCTCGACGGCGATCTCCCGAAACGTGCCGTTCCGCTCGTTGCGGTACAGCTTGTTAGGCTGCGTGTCGTTGGCGATAAACAGGTCAGGCCAGCCGTCGCGGTTCACGTCGAGCATCGCCACCCCGAGCGATTTCGAGCTCGAATCGAAAAGGCCGGCTTTCGCCGTCACATCCTCGAACCGCCCGTTCCCGAGGTTCCGAAACAGCCACGACGTCGTCCCGCGATATGCCTCGGGCGTGCAGTACGCCTTCTGTCTGCCGTCAAGGCTGCAGAAGATGTCCTGATCGGGCGACCAGCGGACATAGTTTGTCACCAGCAGGTCGAGTAAGCCATCGCGATCGTAATCTACCCACATCGCCGAGCAACTGAAGCTCTCGTGGCCCCACATCCCCGACTTACGCGTCACGTCCACAAATGTGCCTCTGCCCGTGTTGTGAAACAGGCGGCTCTGGCCAAGACAGGAAATATAGATATCCGGATAGCCGTCGTTGTCGTAGTCGCCGACCGCCACGCCGAGGCCGTACATGGGCTGCGCGAAACCCGCCTCCCGAGTTACGTCCCGGAACGTGCCGTTGCGGTTGTTCCTGTACAGCGCGAGCGTCGCCGGACTGCCCGGCTGGCCTGGCCAGCCGGTGCCGTTTACGATCAGAATGTCCTGCCAGCCGTCGTTGTCGTAATCGAGGAACGCACAGCCGGGACCCATGGTCTCGGGCAGATACTTCTTCCCGAAAGCTCCATTGTTATGCCGGAAGCGGATGCCCGCGGCTTCGGTAACATCCACGAGCCGGAAGCCGGCGCTGCCCGCTCCTGCGCGGGGCTCGACTGCCGCCGCCAGCGGCGGAAGCAAACCCGAAAGCAGGCTCCGGCGCGATATCAACGGGGACTTACCAGGCCTTTTCGAATCGCGTACAGCACCAGTTCCGCAGTACGGTGGATGTTCAGCGTGTCCATCAGATTCGCGCGATGAACCGCTACCGTGTTCACGCTGAGGTTCAGAATCCCGGCGATGTCCTTGTTTGAATTGCCCGACGCGATCAGCTGCAGAATCTGCTTCTCGCGGGGCGTGAGCTCGTTATACCGGTCTTCCCGTTCCCGCGAAGGAACGGGCACGCCGACGGTCTGCCCGGCAGCAACCGCGCGGACGGCCGCCGGCAGATCGATGTCGGCATTTTTCAGCATATAGCCGCACGCGCCCGCATCGATCGCGTTGCGGATGTAATTCTCGTCGGCGTGCATGCTCAGCATGAGCACAGCCGCTTCCGGCACTTGCCGGCGTATTTCATGCGTGGCCTGAACGCCGTCGAGCCCGGGCATAGCATAATCCATGACCACCACACGCGGCCGCAGGCTGCAGGCGAGCTCGACCGCTTCCGCTCCGCTCGAGGCTTCGCCGACAACGCTGATCTGCGGATCGTCCTCCAGGATCCGCCGGAACCCTCGCCGGACCAGCGCGTGATCGTCCGCCAGAAGTACCGTAATCATGAGCGATCGAGAGGCACTTCCAGCATAACGAGGGTTCCACCGCCGTGGGGGCGCTGCAGAGTCAGGCGCCCCCGCAGCAGCTCGGCGCGTTCCCGCATGGCGATCAGGCCGAGCCCGCCGTGCGTCGCGCCCGCGGGCATGCCCGCGCCGTGGTCCTCAACCTCCACATGCAGCCGCGCCTGACTGAGTTGCATCCGCACCGTCGCCTCCTTCGCACCGGAGTGGCGCGCGACGTTGTTCAGCGCCTCCTGCGTGATCCGATAGACGTGGATAGCGGCGCCGTCGGGAACCTCGCCCTCACCCGATTTCTCGTAGCGGACCGCAATCCCGGTCTGCTTCTCGAATAGCGGTATGAAGCGCTCGATCGCCTTCTCGAGTCCGTAGTCATCGAGTACGGTCGGGTGCAGCGCCTGCGAGAGGCTCCGAACCTTCTCGAGTGTCTGGCCAACCACCTCACGAACCTCCGCGAGCTCCATGCGCAGCGGCGAATCGGCAGGCAAGCCCTTCTTCTCGGCCCGATTCAGCATCGCGCAAACTGCGGTCAGGACCTGGCCGAAATCGTCATGCAGCTCGCGCGAGACCGAGCGCAACACGTTCTCCTGAACCTCGATCAGCTGGCGCGCGAGCGTGCTGCGCTGCTCACTGAGGTCTGCCAGCCGGTTGAAGAGCCTCCGGTTCGTGAGAATCACCGCAAGGCTCGTCGCGGCGATTCCGGCAAGCACCGCGGCGAGCAGCAGATATACGTTGCGCTCAACTTCTCCGTAGATCGCCTGAATGGCTGCAGCCGCCTGCTCCTCGCTCTCGTTGTTTTGTACGAGCAGCCGCGCCACGGTTACCGACAGTGCCGCCTGCTGCGCCTGCACTGAGTTGCCGATGATGCGCCGCGCCCGCGCCTCTTCTCCCCGGGCCGCGAGGTCGAGGACCTCGTCGACCGAGCGCCAGAACTGCGCCATGGAATTCGCGAGATACTGCTGCTGCTCGGCCGGCCGTGTCGCCAGCGCGCTCTCGATCCGCAGTGCGTCCTCGAGATCGCCGCGCGTGCGCTGCAGCTCGCTGCGCCAGGCGGTGAGCGGGTACCGGCCATCAGCCTCCATCATGTCGCGTATCGCCAACCCGAGAGAATGCAGCGCGTTCTGGATCCGCAGCAGCTGCAGCGAGTCTTTGCGATGCCGGTCGATCGTGTTCGTCTGCAACTGCCGCAGCCGGTCGATCTGCCGGAGAGAAAACCACGAGAAAACGGCGACGGCCGCGAGCGTGATTGCGAGCGCAACCAGCAGCCGCGGCGTGGGCGACCGGGACATTACTGCAACCCGCCGCCGGCGCCGATAGGGACTGCCGCCATTAATCGCTGCTGCGCCCCTGCTTCTTCAGAGGCGTGATGGTCAGGTTGCGGTACTCCACAGAGCCGTGATCGCCCTGGATCGTGAGCGGGCCTGGGTCAGCCTCGTTGGCATCGGTGGCGATGGCGGTGAAGCCTTCGATCTCCTGGCCGTCGATGATCTTCACGCCGTTGAGCACCACGTCCACACGCCGGCCGATCAGCGTGATATCGATGGCCTGCCACTCGCCGGCGGCCTTCGACGCGTTCTGCGTGGGCTGAATCCGGCTGTAGAGCGCCCCGTGTCCTTTATTGGAAGGCGGCCGTCCGTAATCTTCGAGAATCTGCACCTCGTACCGCCCCCGCAGTCCGAAGCCCGCGTTCGTGTGCGGCGTCAGCCTGTACTCGGCGTGCAGCTTGAAATTCCAGAATTTCTGTTCCGTGGCGATATCGCTGGCGGCCGGATCGTTTCGGAGCACGCCGTTGGCGGCGCTCCACGACCCGCGGCGGCTCGGATCCTGCACACGCCACCCGCTCAGATCGCGGCCGTTGAACAGCGAGATCGGCCTGTCTTCGACCCAGCTCTCGAACTCGTCGAGAATCTCGGGAGCGCGCACGCCCGTCCAGTTGAGCACGCGCTCGT
>DASSSG010000266.1:0-3727 GCA_035708545.1 Bryobacteraceae bacterium
ATCGCCGAGCTCGGTTATGCCAACAGCGTGAAGTGGCCGGAGACGAAAGGGCCGGGACGTTTCCGGCGCGGCCTTTACATCCTGTTCCAGCGCACCGCGCCATACCCGATGCTCATGACCTTCGATGCGCCGGATTCCAACGTGTCCTGTTCGCGCCGTGCGCGATCCAACACGCCCCTGCAGTCGCTGAATCTGCTGAACGACCCCGTGTTCTTCGAAGCCGCGCAGGCGTTCGCAATACGCGCCGAGAAAGACTGCCCGGCTGCCGCGGCCGGCCGCATCGGCTGCATGTTCCTCATTGCGCTTGGCCGGCAGCCGAGCGACGGCGAGCGCGAGCGCCTCGCGCGCTATCTCGACGAGCAGGCAACCATCTTCGGAAAAGACAGGCACGCTGCCGCCGAAGTCGCGCCGCTCACACCGGATGCGGCTCCGTGGGTCGGAATCGCCCGCGTCCTCCTCAACCTCGACGAATTCATTACGAGGGAATAGCCATGACGCTCGAACAATTTCGCGCAATTCAGTGCCGCCGTAGTTTCCTGCGCGAGGTCGCGGGCGGCATCGGAATCCTTGCGCTCGCCGATCTCCTGCACGCCGACACGAAGCCGGGCCTCGCGCACACGCATCCGCCCGAGTCGCCGGTCACTGGTATGAATCCGCTCGCGCCGCGCAAGCCGCACTTCCCCGGCAAAGCCAGATCCGTGATCTTCATGTTCATGGAAGGCGGGCCGAGCCAAATGGACCTCTTCGACCCTAAGCCCGAGCTGCAGCGCTGGCACGGTAAATCGCTGCCCGGCTCGATGACAAAGGACCTGAAGCTCGCGTTCATCAAGCCGACCGCGGCGGTCCTCGGCAGCCCGCGCACCTTCACCAAACATGGCCAGTGCGGCATGGAGTTGTCCGATTACATCCCGCACACCGCGAAGATCGCCGACGATATCTGCCTGGTGCGTTCGATGCACACCGACGCATTCAATCACCACCCCGGCCAGCTGCTGCTCTTCACCGGTTCGACGCAGTTCGGACGTCCGACGTTCGGCGCGTGGACCGTCTACGGCCTCGGGAGCGAATCGCAGAACCTGCCCGGCTTCGCCGTGCTGACCTCAGGCGTCGGCACCAGCGGCGGCGCATCGAACTTCTCGAGCGGCTTCCTCCCCAGTGTCTACCAGGGCACGCTGTTGCGCAGCACCGGTGACCCGATCCTCTATCTGTCGAACCCGCCCGGCATCACGCCGGACACGCAACGCGCCGGCCTCGACGCGCTGCACGACCTCAATGCCGAGCACCAGGCCGCAACCGGCGATCTCGAGATCGCCTCCCGCATCGCTTCCTATGAGCTCGCCTACCGGATGCAAACTGCGGGCCCGGAGCTGGTGGACTTCTCTAAGGAATCGCCCCAGACACTCGAAATGTATGGGGTCAACAACGAGACGACGCGGCAGTTCGGCACCAACTGTCTGCTCGCGCGCCGCATGGTAGAGCGCGGGGTCCGCTTCGTGCTCATGATGCACGCGAGCTGGGACCAGCACACGAACCTCAACAAGGCGCTGAAGAAGAACTGCGATATTACCGACCAGCCGACGGCGGCGCTTATTCGCGATCTCAAACAGCGGGGGCTGCTCGACTCGACGCTCATCGTGTGGGGCGGCGAGTTCGGCCGCACGCCGATGTCGGAGATCCGCAACACCTCCGATCCCGATAATCCCGGCCGCGACCATCATCCGAACGCCTACAGCATGTGGCTCGCCGGGGGCGGGATTAAAGGTGGCCAGGTGATCGGGAAGACCGACGACATGGGGTTCAACGGGGTCGAGGATAAGATCCACGTCCACGACCTGCAGGCGACCATGCTGCACTGCCTGGGCTTTGATCACACGAAGCTCACCTATAAGCACATGGGCCGCGATTTCCGCCTGACCGACATAGCGGGAAGCGTAGTACAGAAGATGCTCGCGTGACCCTGCTGCTGACGCACGGTGCGGGCTCGAGTTGTGAATCCCATCTGTTGAAAGCGCTCGATCTGGCCCTGACTGCCACCGGTGTGACGGTCATTCGCTTCAACCTGCCATACCGCGACATACGTCCGACCGGCCCGCCGCGTTACGGCGACGACGTCACCGCTCGCGCCGCGATTCGCCGGCGCGCGGAGCAGGCAGACCGGCCGGTAATCGCAGGCGGGCATTCCTATGGCGGCCGGCAAACCAGCATCCTCGCCGCCGAAGACCCGTCGCTCCTCGACGGACTTTTTCTTCTCGCCTACCCACTGCATCCCCCGCGCAAACCCGACCAGCCGCGAACCTCGCATTTCGCTGCCCTGCGAACTCCGGCCCTGTTCATCCACGGCGACCGCGATCCCTTCGGCTCGGCCGAAGAGATGCACGCCGCCCTCGAGCTTATTTCCGCACGCAAACAAATCATGCTGCTCGAGCGCGCCGGCCACGAACTCACGAATCACGGTCCCAGCATGGCCGCCGGAATCATCACCGCGTTCCACGAATTCTTCGGATAATGGAGTAACCATGCACCGCCGCCATCTCCTTGCGCTCCCGTTCGCGACCGTGCCGCTCCTGGCCCGCGCGCATCGGATTGACATGTCCCGCATCAGCGTCATCACCGACGAGGCCGCGAAATCCCCGCAGGAGGCAATCGCGTTCTGTAAGAAATACAATCTGCGCTGGCTCGAGCTCCGCGGTGTCCCCGGCGCAGCAGCACACTACTGGAACAAACCCGAGGAGTTCCTGAAACAGGCCCGCAGGGAGTTCGATGACGCCGGCCTCCGCGTGTCATTCTTCAACACACCATTCTTCAAGATCACGCTCCCCGGCACCGAGCCGAAGTTTCGCAAGCCCGAAACTCCCGAAGCTCGCGAAAAGCGCCTCGCCCGGCACAAGGCCGAGTATGACGGCCGCGCGGAGAACTTCCGCCAGGCCGCTCGTGCATCGCAGATTCTCGGCACGGATGTGATGCGCGTCTTCGGATTCCTCCGCGTTGAAGACCCGAAAAGCGTCGAGGACCGCGTGGCGAACGAAATCGGCGAAATGGCCGAGATCACGCGCAAAGAGGGTGTCCGGCTTCTGGTCGAAAACGAGGGGTCCTGTAATGTTGCGACTTCGATGGAGCTCGGCAGCATTGCCGGCAAGCTGCCCGCGAAGTCGGCCGGCCTGAACTGGGATCCGATGAACGGCATGAGCTTCGGCGAAGTGCCTTTCCCGAACGGCTACGCATCCCTGCCGAAGAAGCGCATCGGCAACGTGCAGATCAAGGGCCGCACACTGCTCGACGAGAAGTACAAACTTGACTGGGCCGGTATCTTCGCGGCTCTCGTGAAAGACGGCTACAAGGGACAGGTCGGGCTCGAGACCCACATTTTCGGCCCCGAGCAGGTCGCGAAGAGCCACGAATCCATGCGGGAGATCGCGCGCATCGTAGAATCATAGAACTCGCATGAACCGGCAGACGGTCGTGGTCGCGCTCGTGGCCTTACTGGTCGTCGGCGGAGCCGTCGGCATGATCCTCTGGTCGACACGGAAGAACGTCGTCGCCGTCACCGGCGAGATCACTCGTGTGCGCACACACGAAACCGATCCGGAAAACAGCATCGCGATCATCGACCTGAAAATCACGAACCCGGGTGGCCAGTATTTCGGCGTGCGTGATGTCGAGGTAAAGCTCGAAACGGCGGACGGCAAGACACCGGAGTCGATGGTCGTCGCCGAGGTCGACGCGCAGA
>DASSSG010000267.1:0-2414 GCA_035708545.1 Bryobacteraceae bacterium
TTAGCGCGATGCAAGGCGAGGTCGAGCGCATCTTCGCGCCCGCACAGGCTGATGTCGACGTGCTGCTGCTGAGGGGCGCGCTTGAAGTGCGCCGTGCCGACCGCATCATCCATATGGATGTGAAGGGGACCTGCGCCTCAATCACGCGGCGGCGCACAACCACACAGGCTACCCTCGGCGTCATGTTCGGCGTAGATCGCGAGCTGCAACCGATTGGGTCGGTTGACTGCCAGAGTCTGTCCGGGTATCTCGGCGCGGTGTCGCCGGAGACTTTCGGCCGCGCGCTGGGACGGGTGCTCGCGCACGAGGTTTACCACTACGTGACGCAACGCCGGAATCACAGCGAACGCGGGTTGTTCGCCGCGTCGTTGTCGGATCTCTCACTGACCCGGCCTGAACTGTCCTTCACCGATGAGGATCTGGATGCGCTGAACGGCCGCCTGAAGGACATTGGAAAAACGGCAGCTGGAACGGACGGCGGGATGTGACGGCTGGGGCAGGCAAACGGCACGCGCCTGCCGCCGCTCTCGCGCTCGCGGTTGCCGCCGGTGGTGCTTTGTAGTCCAAATCTGCGGGGGCGGCGCAACCTGCGAGGCTGTCCCCGCGTTACAATCGTTAATCCATCATGAAGGTCTCGGTCATTCTGCCGGCAGCCGGCCTCGGCACCCGCATGGGCCGCTCGCAGCCGGAAAAGGCCGGCGTCAGCCGCAAGCAGTTCATGCTGCTCGATGGCTTGCCGATTCTGGTACACACCATTCGCAAGTTCGCCGCGACGCCTGTTGTCTCTGAGATTGTCGTGGCGCTGCGACAGGACGACATGGACTGGGCCGGCGGTCTGGTGCGGCGCGAATCGTACGCGAAGCCGGTACGCATGGTCGAGGGGGGCGACAGCCGGCAGCAGTCGGTGGAGAACGCCCTCGAGTCGCTGTCATCGGACATCGATCTTGTCGCCGTGCACGATGCCGTGCGGCCCTTCGTCGAAATCTCCGCGATCGAGCGCGTGATCCAGGAGGCCGCCGAAACAGGCGCCGCCATCCTCGGCATTGTGCCCGTTGACACTGTCAAGCTGGTCCATCTGAACAAAGTGCGGCCGACGCTCACCCGGGAGCGCCTCGTGCTCAGCCAGACGCCGCAGGTGTTCCGATACGACCTGCTGCGCCGCGCCTTCGCCCGCGCGCGCGAAGACGGCTTCACGGGCAGCGACGAAGCCAGCCTCGTGGAGCGGCTGGAACAAGTCGACGTGAGCATCGTGGCAGGCAGCGAGCGCAACATCAAAATCACGCGCCCAGCCGATATGGATCTCGCGCGTCTGTTCCTGCAGATCGAAACCACGGGGCAGCTGGTCAGTTGAGCGAAGTCCGGACCGGACTCGGCTGGGACAATCACCGAATCGCTCCCGGCCGTCCGCTCATTATCGGCGGCATCCACATCGACTCCGATTTCGGCCTCGAGGGACATTCCGATGCGGATGTGCTCGCGCATGCGATCACCGACGCGCTGCTGGGGGCCGCGGCGCTCGGCGATATTGGCATGCACTTCCCCGACTCCGATCCGGGCTGGCGCGGAGCCGACAGCATGCGCTTCCTCGGCCACGCCTGCACGTTGGTTCGTGAGCGCGGATATGTTGTGGTCAATATCGATTCCACCGTGATTCTGGAGCGCCCGAAGCTGAGGGATTATCGTCTCGCAATCCGGGAGAAGCTGGCCGCGGTGACGGGTTTGGAGGTCGATCAGGTATCCGTCAAGTTCAAGACAGCGGAGAAGGTCGGTCCGGTTGGTGAGGGCCGCTCGGCGGAAGCGCAGGCGATCGTCACGCTCGCACGTTAATCACTCTTCACCTGCGCAACCCGGGAGGGAGGGCGGTACGTCGCACGCAGCGGAGGCTCTGATGCGTTTCATTCCGGTTGTCCTTCTTGCCGCAGCTCTTACCGTGCCCGCGTTTGCCCATGATCCAGATGACGATTACTACCGTGGAAGCCGTCGTGACCAACGTTCCCGCGGCATCTGGCAGCGCTTCGGCGGCTCGCCGGTACGCGCCGCGATTCGCGATCTGCAGGCGATCGGCTCGCACGCGCGTGTCGGCGGGCACGATCGCGATCACTTCTACAACGGAATCGAACGGCTGCGCCGGTTTGATGACGGACTGCGTTCCGGCCGCTGGGACAGCGGGGCGATTGACAAGGGAATCGAGGACGTGAAACACCTGAGCGAGGCCGATCAGCTCAACCCGCGCGATCGCGCCGTGCTGCGCGAGCATCTCTTCGCGTTGCGGGACTTCCGCGCGAATCGCGGCAATTGGTCCTACGGCGGGTATCGCGACGACCGGCTCCGCTGGCCGTACTAGATGAGCGTTCTCTAAGTAGCTGTACATTTGTGCCAGGAAATGTTTTAATGGGCTATGCCCTTCCCGAAGC
>DASSSG010000268.1:0-4924 GCA_035708545.1 Bryobacteraceae bacterium
CCGTGCACGGCCCTGGTGTGCCAGCCGAACCGCCTGCTCTGCAGCTGCCGGCGGCTCTTCGATGACAGCACCGGGCAATTTCCGCGAACGCAGCGTACCGTCAGCCTCATACGTCCGATCCGCAAAACCTTCAGCCGCCACCGCGAAACCGGCGTCCCGCCAGATTTCGAGCATCACGCCTCCGGCGAGCCCGACGAGCACCACGTCCCGACGCCAGCGCGCGACGCCTTCCGCAACAGCGCGCGCAGTCTCCGCATCGCGCGCGGCTGTGTTGTACAACGCCCCGTGCGGTTTCACGTGTGTGAGCGCGATTCCAATGCGTTCGGCCACACGGGCGAGCCGCGCGACCTGCTCGAATACTGTGTCCGCGAGCGCCGCAGCAGACATATTCAGCTGCTCGCGGCCGAAGGACGCCGCGTCCGGATAACCCGGGTGCGCTCCGCACATCACGCCGTAGCGCCGGGCCAGCCGCAGGGTGCGCTCCATCGTCCGCTCGTCGCCGGCATGGCCGCCGCAGGCAACGTTAGCGGACGTGACAAAGGGCAGGATCCGCTCTTCGGGAACGTCATCGCGTTCGCCCACATCGCAGTTAATATCGATTGTCATAGCAGCTTCGCCAGCATGCGTTCCTGTTCGCGCAGTAACTTCAGCGCGTGTTCGATACTCACCAGCTCGAAACTGACCTCATCGCCCGGGCGGAGTTGGCCGACACGCCAAAGGTCCGCCGTTACGACGTTGGCTATCTTGGGATAACCTCCCGTCGTCGTCTGATCGACAAAGAGCACGATCGGCTGCCCACCTGCGGGAACCTGCACCGCGCCCAGCGAGACACCCTCGGTCAGCAACTGCGCACGCGGGGCTTCGATTGCTGCCCCGCGTAATCGGAGGCCGGCGCGGTTAGAATCCGGGTCGACCTTGTAGACACTGCTGAAAAACACACCGTTGTCGAACCAGTCCGACTGCGGTCCCGCCGTCACTCGCAACCTGCCACCGCACTGGGGCCGCCACGGCGTTCCCGCCCACCGCGCATCGTGCACCGCGCGGCTGCCCAGCCGGAGCACGTCCCCGCGCCGCAGAGGCCGGCCCCCGATCCCAGTCGCCGGGTGCATCGATGCGCTGCCGAGCACGAGCGGCACATCGATGCCACCGCGCACGCACAGGTACGACCGAGCGCCGGCGAGCGGGCCCAGTCGTACGTGGCGCGTCTCGAACGGCCGCCACATGGGCGCGTCGCAGGTCGCGCCGGTGAGCGCGACAACCGCGTCATGTTCGAACCGAAAGCTCCCGCCGCTGGCCGTCATCTCCAGCGCGGGGGCATTTGCGTCGTTGCCTACGAGCAGGTTGCCGATGCGCAATGCGAGCGTGTCAGCGGCGCCCGCCAGGGAAATCCCGAGATGCGCATACCCGGCCCTGCCCAGATCCTGCACGGTCGTGAAAAGCCCCGCGGCTTCAACAGTGAGCGTCGAATTCATCAGAGCCGATCGCCCGGAAGCGAACGCGATCGCCCATCGCCAGCAGAGCCGGCGGCTCTTGCTCGAGACTGAATAATCGCAGTGGTGTGCGCCCGATGATCCGCCATCCTCCCGGCGAGGCAAGCGGGTAGACGCCCGTCTGCTTTCCGGCGATGCCTACGCTCCCCGCTTCGACGCGCACGCGCGGCGAAGTGAGACGGGGCGTGGCGATCGCTTCCGGCATCCCGCCCAGGTAAGCGAAGCCCGGCGAAAAACCCAGGAAGTGCACCAAATACTCTGCCGAGGAATGCAGCTCGATGACCCTGTCGATGCTCAGGCCGCAATGCTCCGCGACCTCGCCGAGGTCGGGACCGAAGTCGCCGCCGTAGCACACGGGAATCTCGACGGTCCGCGCCGCCGGGACTGACATCTCCAGCGAATCTGCCTCGCGCGCCAGCGCCTCAACCGCCTCGTGTGTGATCAGGCGCGGGTCAAAGGAGATCAGCAGCGACGCGTAGCCCGGGTGCAGGTTGATCACGCCGCGCTCACGCCGAATGCCGAAGAAGAGCCGCCGCACACGGTCCAGCATCAGAGGCGAGATCTCGTCGCCGAAGAGGACGAGGAGCGAGTGATCGCTCGCCCGGCTGTAAAATGGAGCCACTCCCCCACAAATGGTACGACGCATGTTCGCTGTCCTCGTCTGTGCGGCCGCACTTGGCGCTCAGACCACGTATCAGAAGCCGCCGAAAGAAATCCTCGAGGTTCTGAACGCGCCCTCGCCTCCCGTGTTATATCCCAATCCGGCCGGCACGCACGTGATCATTGCGCAGCTGCGCCGGTATCCGGAAATCGCCGATTTGGCCGAGCCATTCGTGGGCCTTGCCGGCGTCCGCGTGAACCCACGGACGAACGCACAGCGGCTGCTTTCGTACAACTACGACCTGAAGCTCAAAGACGTCGGTTCGGGCACCGAGGGCATTCTCGCGCTGCCGCCCTCTCCGCGGCTGGGGACGCCGCAGTGGTCCCCCGACGGGAGGTTGTTTGCGGTTACGAATACCACCGCCGATGCGGTCGAGGTGTATGTCGGCGACGTGGACTGTAAACTGCGCCGCATCCCCGGCCTCACACTGAACGGCGTACTCGGAAGTCCGTTCCTGTGGACGGACGAGCGCACACTACTGGTCCGCATGGTTCCGAAAGATCGCGGTAAAACGAGATCGGCTGCGACTGTGCCGTCCGGGCCAGTCGTGCAGGAAGCGCGAGGACAATCCGGCCCGGTGCGCACGCTTCAGGACATGCTCCGGAATTCGAACGACGAAAACCTGTTCGAGTACTACGCGACTGCACAGCTCGCGACTGTAGATGTGCAGACCGGACGAATCACGCCGGTCGGAAAGCCGGGTGTGTACTCGTCGTCATCGCTCTCGCCGGACGGCAATTACGTCCTCGTGACGGCGCTGCAACGGCCTTATTCGTACCTGCATTCCTACACTGCATTCCCGCGCATGATTGAGGTTTGGGAGCGCAGCGGCAAACCGGTTCACACCGTCGCGCGTCTGCCCCTTGCGGACAATGTCCCCATCGAGGGCGTGCCCACGGGGCCGCGCAACGTGCACTGGCTGGCGACAGAGCCCGCGACGCTGCTGTGGACCGAGGCCCTGGACGGCGGCGACCCACGCCGGCGAGCGGAGCACCGCGACCGGCTGCTGCGCCTACGTGGTCCTTTCAGCGGCGAACCTGTCGAGGTGATCCGGACCGAACAACGGCTCACGGGCGACCAGGCGCTCGAAGCGAGCTCGCGGATCCTGCTCACCGAATACGATCCGGCTCGACGGTGGATCCGGACGGCGCTGATCGACACCGCCAAACCGGGCACACCCGGGAAACAGATTTGGAGCCGCAACGTTCGTGAGCGCTACAACCACCCCGGGCAGCCGGTCACCCGACAGCTCGCGACAGGTCACGTCGTGGTTCGACTCCACAATGGCGCGATCTTCCTGAACGGTCCGGGCGGCACGCCGGAGGGCGACCGGCCGTTCCTCGATCGCATGTCGCTCGATACGCTGAAGCCCGAACGCCTGTTCCAATGCGCTCCCGGCGAGTATGAAGGTGTGATCGCACTGGCGTCGGAGGACGGGTCCCGATTTATCACACGACATGAAAGCCCGAACGATGCGCCGAATTATTACCTCCGCAGCACCTCCGGGCAGAGGAAACCGATCACGAACTACATCGATCCGGCGCCGCAGCTCCGGCGCATCCGCAAGCAGCTCGTGCGCTACAAGCGGCCCGATGGAGTCGACCTCTCGTTCACACTGTATCTGCCACCGGATTGCCAGAAGGGCACGCGGCTGCCGGCGGTGGTGTACGCATACCCGCTGGAGTTTACCGACACCGGCACAGCAGGCCAGGTTGCAGGCTCGCCGCAGCGTTTCACGACGATCGCCGGCGCATCGCATCTGTTCTACCTGCTGGCAGGTTACGCAGTGCTCGACAACACATCGATTCCGATTGTTGGAGATCCGCAGACGGTCAACGATACCTACATCGAGCAGCTGACAGCGAGCGCGAAGGTGGCAATCGATAAGGGTGTTGAATTGGGAGTGGTCGATCGCGCTCGTGTCGGCGTGATTGGGCACAGCTACGGCGCTTTTATGACCGCGAACCTGCTGGCGCACACGGATTTCTTCAAAGCCGGCGTCGCGCGCAGCGGCGCTTACAACCGGACGCTTACTCCGTTTGGCTTTCAGAGCGAGCGGCGGACGTATTGGGAAGCTCGTGAGATTTACATGAAGATGTCGCCGTTCACATACGCCGACAAGATCAACGAACCGCTCCTGCTCATCCACGGCCAAAACGACAACAACGCCGGCACATTCCCGGTGCAGTCCGAACGCATGTACCAGGCAGTTCGCGGCAACGGCGGGACAGTGCGTTACGTCCTGCTGCCTTACGAAGCCCATGGATATCTGGCACGCGAATCGGTCGAACACACCTTGTGGGAGATGATCGCGTGGTTCGACAGGTACGTAAAGAACCCAGGTCCGACGGTCAGCAGCCGCTGAATCGTTCCGCCCCTCGGATGATTGTGCAGGCGCGGTCCACAAGCGCTTGTTTTTTCATTAATCGGCGAGGAATATGAGAGACGGCGCTTGAAGATTTGCCGCACGCGGAGACCGTCGGAGCGCACGGCAAATCAGCTGAAGCCCGGCAAACGCGCTCGCTTGCGACAGCGGTGCGGTCATGTTACGCTAAGTCCTTTAAGGGCTTGTAGTTCTTCAGCCTCTCCCTTTCGCTCGCTCGAAACCAATGGAAGCAACTTTATACGCACTCGGCCAAATCCTTATACGGGCCGTGCCGACGTTCTTCCTGGTGCTCCTGCTGTATGTCTACATGCGGTTCGTTTTTTTCAAACCGATGGCGCGCGTGCTCGGCGAGCGCTATGAGCTGACCGAAGGCGCGCGCCGGAGCGC
>DASSSG010000269.1:0-3129 GCA_035708545.1 Bryobacteraceae bacterium
AGGAGCTCGGCAAGGTCCTTGCATTCAGCAGCGCGAAACCCGGCGCCGGCGCCTCGATGCTGGCTGTGCAGACCGCGCTCGCACTGGCCCGCAGAACCCGCAGCCGCGTACTGCTCGCCGACTTCGACGTGCTCGGCGGGGCGATCGCTTTTTACCTGCGACTGGATCCGCAGTACTCGGTAATCGACGTCCTGCAGCATGCCGAGCGCCTCGATGCGAACGTGTGGTCTTCCGCCGTACTCTCTGCCAGCGGTGTGGATGTCCTCGCCGCGCCGGACGCGCCATTCGCCGAAGCCATCGAGTCGAACCGGCTGCATGACACGCTGCAGTTTGCCCGGCTGCTCTATGACTGGATCGTGATCGACCTTCCCGCGGTTTTTCACCGTATGAGCCTCATCAGCGCGTCGGAGGCCGACAAGACTTTCCTCGTCACCACGACCGAACTCGCCAGCCTGCACATGGCGCGGAAGGCTGTAAGGCTGCTGAACCACCTGGGTTTTGATTCCAGCCGCTTTCAGGTTCTGGTCAACCGCGTGGACAAGAAGAGCGAGTTCAACGGCAACGATCTTGGAAAGCTGCTCGAATGCCAGGTCGATACGAATCTGCCGAACGATTTCCTGTCACTCAACCGGGTGGTCACCACAGGCGAGCCGCTGCCCGATGATTCCGAGCTCGGCCGCGCGATCAACGGGCTGGCGGGAAAGCTGACCGGAGCACTCCCGGAGGAGACCGGAGGCGCAGCAGGGCGCAGGCTGTTCGCGGTGCTCCCGCTGCTCTCGCATCGGTAGCGACAAGGTTCTATGCTTCCTAACCTCGAAACCAAGGCTCCTGCTCAGATCTCGTGGGAACAGCGGCTGCTGCGCAATGCGGGCGCGGCGAAAAGTCAGCTGAAGCCCGAATATCAGGAGCTGAAATTCACGCTCCACCGCAAGCTGCTCGACAAGATCAACCTGGAAGCGCTGGCGACTATCGACAACCAGCGGGTGCGCGGCGAGGTACGCCAGGCGCTGATCTCTCTGATCGACGCAGAGCCGACGCTGCTCAGCTCGATCGAGAAGCAGCAGATCTGCGATGAGGTGCTCGATGAAGTCTTCGGCCTCGGCCCGCTCGAGCCGCTGCTGCAGGACGCGACCATCACCGATATCCTTGTCAACGGCAGCCATCAGGTATACGTCGAGCGCAAGGGTCTGCTCGAGCTGACCAGCGTGACGTTTCGCGACGACCAGCACCTGTTGCGCATCATCGACAAGATCGTTTCCCAGGTCGGCCGCCGCGTAGACGAATCGACGCCGATGGTCGACGCGCGCCTGTCCGACGGCTCCCGCGTAAACGCCATCATTCCTCCGCTGGCGCTCGACGGGCCGCTCATGTCGATCCGCCGATTCGCGCAGGACAAGCTCACGGCGCCCGATCTGGTCGAGCGCAAGGCGCTGACAGCGGGCATGATGGAACTGCTCGAAGCGTGTGTCAAGGCGAGGCTGAACATCATCATCTCCGGCGGTACCGGTTCCGGTAAGACTACTCTGCTGAACGCACTGTCGGCGTACATCAGCCCGAAAGAACGCATCGTCACCATCGAAGATGCGGCCGAGCTGCAGCTGAAGCAGCCGCACCTGGCCCGGCTGGAAACGCGCCCGCCGAATCTCGAAGGCCAGGGCGCAATCCGGCAACGCGAACTGCTCATCAACAGCCTCCGTATGCGCCCCGATCGTATTGTGGTCGGCGAGGTCCGCGGCGGCGAGGCACTCGACATGCTGCAGGCCATGAACACCGGCCACGACGGATCGCTGACGACGGTTCACGCCAACAGCCCGCGCGATGCCGTGTCGCGTCTCGAGGTCATGGTTTCGATGGCCAACGCGAACATGCAGCTCATCTCGATCCGCCAGCAGATCGCGAGCGCCGTTCACGTCATTCTGCAGACGATGCGCCTGAGCGACGGTTCCCGGCGCGTGCTGAACATCACGGAAGTGACGGGTATGGAAGGCGAGATCGTCACGCTTCAGGACATCTTCGTGTTCGAGAAGCGCGGTCTCAGTCCCGAAGGCAAGGTAATCGGCCGATTCGCCGCCACGGGGATTCGGCCCAAGTTCTACGAGAAGTTCCTCGCCGCCGGCATCCGTCTGCGGCCGGACCTCTTCGACGAAGTGCTGGAGGTCTGATATGGGTCTGATTATCATCATCGGCGTGGTTGTGTGGGTTGCCACCATGACGGGCTGGTACCTGCTGACCACGGCATCGAAGTCGGCCGATGTCGAGAAGGCGAAAAGCCGGCTGCTCGGCACGACTGCGGCAAAGAAATCGGAAAAGGGCGGCTCGAAACAGCCCGCGCTGTTCGACACCAGCAAACCGCAGGCGCAGCTCGCGATCAAACTGCTCCACAAATACAACCTCCACACGAAAGCGGAGGAACTGCTCGAGCAGGCAGGCGTGAAATGGAAAGTCGCGCGGCTGGTGCATTTCTGCACCGCGGGTTTCATTGCCGGCTACTTTGTTCCCTACCTGTTCGCGCCGCCTTTTATGAGGCCGTACCTGCTGCTGACGGCCGCCATCGGCGCATTCCTGCCGGTGTATCACGTGATCCGCCTGCGCAAAAAACGGCTGCATGCCTTCGAAGGCATCTTCCCGGACTGCCTCGAGTTCATCGCGCGCTCCATGCGCGCCGGGCATGCGTTTTCGGTGTCGCTCGAAATGATCTACCGGGAGTTTCAGGAACCGCTCGCGGGCGAGTTCCGCCGCACCTTCGAGGAGCATAACCTGGGCCTGCCGCTCGACGTTGCGCTGCAGAAACTGGCGAAGCGCGTACCGTTGCTCGACGTGCAGTTTTTCGTCTCGGCTGTGCTGTTGCAGAAACGGACCGGCGGCAACCTCGCTGAGATTCTCGACAAGCTGGCGTATGTGATTCGGGAGCGTTTCAAGCTGCGCGGCCGCATCCGCGCGGTCAGCGCACACGGCAGGATGACCGGGCTCGCGCTTACCTGCATTCCCATCGCCGTCGGTATCCTCATGTTCTTCACGAATCCGGACTACGTCACCTTCTTCTTCACCGACGAAACCGGGCAAATCATGGCAGCCGCCGCGATCGGTCTCCAGGTGACGGGATACCTGATCATCAAGAAAATCGTCACG
>DASSSG010000270.1:0-10110 GCA_035708545.1 Bryobacteraceae bacterium
GGACCGGCTGCGCAGGAAACCACTGTGTATCAGGATGGGTACAGACGGCCCAGCGGGCGCGTCCTCGGGTACAGTGACATTCAATTGCATCATCCTGTTGACCTGCCCCGGTGCAGCGCCTGCATAAGCTACAGGTGCGTCCTTGTTGCCGATAGTAACGATCGGCTGAAGCCGCAGCGGAGCGGCTGCGCCGGCGATCTGGCCATCGGCGAATCCCGGATCGGTCAGCCCGCCTCCAGTTCCGAACAACGTGATGGTCGAGCCCCGCTTTGCCCGATTTGCAGGCGAGTTCAATGAGCCGTCCTCGTTCAGGATCGCGCCTTGTCCGACTCCGGAGCCGTCTCGGGTGAACAGCGCGGGAGTAGAGCCCTCCATCCAGTTTGTGATCGGCGCGGCTGCGCTTGCAGGGGTCACGACCGAGATCGTCGTCCAGGGAAACGGCACCTCCTGTGGAACGACAGCTTGTATGCGATCGGAGCTGACGGAGAGTGCGGGGCTGCCAGACCTCCGATCATCACCCGCGTCCCGCCAAGGACGGTCGGGAACATCCCGCCCGTTGGCACGGCCGTCAGCGCCCGTGACGGGCTGAGCCCGCTGCCGAAAAGGGTGACCATCTCGAGCGGCGCGTGCGGTCCCACCTGAAAGCTGGCGGAGTTGGCAACCGCCTCAACCTGAACGGGCACGGACGCCTTCAGGTCGATGTCGAAGAGAAACGACGAGCGCAGTGTGTTGGCTGTCCCCGTCAACAGCAGCCGGCCGGAGGGTGCCTGTGCGAGGTCGGTGGGGTACTCTTCCCTGCACTCGCCATATGTGAATGATGTGACAAGCTTACCGGCATGGTCGAAGCTGGCTACAAACGTCCGGTACGGCACGCCGAAATCGTAGTAGAAGGACGTGACATTGCACACCGGCAGGCCGTAGTCCCGCACCGGAAGAAACCACGAGCTGCTGACGCCGGCGATAGTGATCGACTCGCCGGTCACTGCGACGGCCATGCCGTGGTCGTTGCCATCGCTTCCGAACAAGGTCGCGAATACAGCGCGGCTGCCGCTCGCGTCAAGTTCGAGCAGGAACGCATCGGCACCGGGATAGCGGGCGAACGGGTCGCTCGCTGTCTCGGTCTGAAACGCTCCGGCGGTAGCGGGAAACCCGGCCGAGGCTGGCCCCGTCACGTAGGCGTGTCCTCTGGAGTCTACGGTGATCGCAAGCTTCGAGAACGGACCGGTCAACGGCGTCATGACGCCGGGCACGTATGTCGAGTACACAAGCTGTCCCGTGGTGAGGTCGAGCTTTGAGACGAAGCCGCCGAACGGCGCCTGCGGCACGAACGAAGTGGCAAGTGTCGGAAACGACGCCCGCGCAAATCCGCAGACGTAGATGTTGCGCCGCTGCGTCGACCGCCACATCGTGTCCGCTTGCACGAGTGGGCCCGCCAAGGTGGGTCGCGTAATCGATCACGCCTTCTCTCCCGAGCCGAACAATAAAGGCGTTTTCGTCGCCCGCGAAGCCGCCCTGCACGGCGTCCGGCGTTGTGAGAAGACCACGCTGTGTTGTCGAGCCGGCGATCACTACGCGCCGATCCGGGGCGAGTGCGATGGCGTTCGGATACACGTCGCTGAGTGACCGCGAGTAGATCAGCCTCGAGGCGTCCGAGCTCAGCTGGAAAACGAAGCCGCCCCCGCTGTGCTGCGAGGGCTCGCTCAACGGGAAATCGGAGGAATTCGTCGAGCCAGTGACGTACGCGTTGCCTTCGGCATCTACCGCGATGCCGGCGCTGCTCTCATGACCCGAGCCGCCTATGAGGACGGAGTACACGATGTGGCGTGTGTCCGGAGAACGTTTTCGGATGAAGATATCGCTGGTGAGGCTACTGAAACGGTTTCCATTGAACCGGCTGAACGGCCCGGACGTGGTGGGGAAATCCGGCCATTCGGTGGTCCCGACCTCGTAGATGGCTCCATCCTTGCCCACCGCAACACCGGTGATGGCGGTCACGCACGGCAACAGGTCGTTCAGATCGATATCGCTGTGTCACCTCGAGCGGCGAACAGACACCGAGAAAGTCAGGCCCAACGCTCACTCAGCGTCAAACAGACACCAAACCTCTTAGGCCGAAGTACCGTAACACGGTTCAAAAGGCCATAGCCCGCCGCGTCCCCGCAAGCGCGAGCGGGTCATTTCAAACGGCTTTATCGAAACCGACCCGGGCTCGGCTGCACGCCACAACCCGAAGCTCATCCTCCGGGTCGTTTCCGATAAAGGGCTAACGTTTGCAGTCCTGCTCTTCAATCCGTACACTCCACGGACCAGAACCAAGCGTCATCTGACTTGCGATAGACTGCAGATAATTCGAATTTGTAACGCATGACCGGAGCCTTTTCAATGGTCAGGGAAAGATTCGCACCTGCAATGGAAGGCGCGCTGCTGGCTGCCGCCTTCGTGATGCTGGCCGGGCATGCCAGCGCGCAATCGACGACCACGTTCTCGTTGTGCACCGAGAGCGGTACTCTTTCGAGCCGCGTGCAGTTCGCCGACCTGCAACGCGCGAAGCAGATACTCGCACGCAGGGACAAGTGGGCAAAGCAGCTCAGCGAGTTCGATTTGGCACTGCGGCAAAAAACGGCGGAGCCGACGAGTTTGCAGCAGTTTCTCGCGTTCGCCTCCGATGCCGCCCTGGACTGGACACCAGAGGAGCAAACGGCCTGGCGACCGCTGCTCGAGAAGCTCAGTGCTGTTTTGAGCGGCCTCAACCTGCGGGTGCCCGGCATCGAGCTCGTGAAGACGAGCGGCAGGGAAGAATTCGGCTTCGCGTACACGAGGGCACGTTCCATCATGTTTCCGCAATCGATGGCATCGATCCCGATCACCAATCCTCGCGCCGCGTTCTTCCTGCTCGCGCACGAGCTGTTTCACGTTCTCTCGCGAGCTGATTCGCGGCTACGCGATAACCTCTACGCGCTGCTCGGATTCGAGTTCGTTTTCGGTTTCGAGTATCCGGCCGAGATGGAGAGCGGCCGCGGCAGCAACCCGGACGCGTTTGAGTATGAGCACGCGGTCACTTTACAGGCCGGTTCGGAGCGGGTGCAGGTTATTCCTCTGCTCCACTCGCGGCTACCGCCGGCGGAAGTGCTCCGGCTACCGAACATCATGGAATCGCTCGATATGGCTCTGGTGTCCGTAGACACCGCCACCGGCGAAGTTCGCCGGGACGGCAACGGACGTCCGATAACCTACAACCTCGCCAACACGAACTGGGTGCCGTTCATGAGTCGTAATACGTCCTACATCCTGCATCCAGAGGAGGTCCTTGCGGACAACTTCGCGATCCTCATTGAGTGGCGTGCAGATGGTGCCGTGCCGAGCGCCAATCCTTCCGGCTTTCGGCTCAACGACATGGATCTGCTTAATGCGATCCGAGACGTTCTGGAAGCGGGCTGCAACCGATGACAATCAGTGTCGCCGTCTGGCAGCTCCCCGTCCCCAGCCGCTAAAACCACGGCCGGCATGCCGGGGCGCGATCGACACCTCGGGGCGGACACCCTCGTTCCTGACTGCTGAACATAGACATCGCCAATTCTGACAACCTACAGCAGTACTCACGGGCTATCGCGCGCCGGCCCTGCGAAAATCGTCATAGATGCTGTTCCTGTTCGCTCTCGCCGCTCTCGCCGCGCCCGCGCCCGCGGATTGGGTGCCCATGCGCTGGCCTTCGGCCGACCCCAGCTCGCTCGAGCTGATCAAAGACACGCCCGTCAACTGTCTCCTGCTCGAACAGACTAACTGGAGCCCTGCGCTTCTCGACGCGGCGGCCACGCGTAATCTGATCACACTCGGCGTGATCCGCCCCGGCGCCGTTCCCGAGCGCCTCCCGTCCGGTCTGCATGGCTTCGTGCTGGAAGGAGACTTCTCTGAGATCCCCAATCTCTCCGGCAGACTGACTATCGAGCTCCTGCCACGCAGCCGCATGCGCTGGGACAGCAAAGCGCCGATCATCGGCACGTATCAGGCGGTATGGCCCGGCATCCACGTCGAGGAGGGCGGCAGCGCTAAGGCCGCGCCTTCCGGCGGGCCGTGGATCGACACCAATGCCGGCTTCCTCCGCTTCGCACGCGCCGCTACGGCCACCACGATCTGGCTCGGTAACACGCCGCCTGCGAAGTCCGTCATCACCGCCGAAGGCTACGTGCAGGCCATCGCCGACGCCGCGGTCATGGGCGCGCGCTGGATCGTAGCCCTCGACCCGGATCTCGCGAAACGTCTGCTCGCGCGCGAGGCGCGGGCCCTCGGCGACTGGAAACGCATCGCGCAACACCTCGCGTGGTTCGAGCAGCACAGTGAGTGGCGCAGCTACCAGCCCGTCGGCCAGCTCGCGCTGGTTCAGGACGCGAATACCGGAGCGCTGTACTCGGGCGGCGTGCTCGACATGATCGCTGTGAAGCACACTCCGGTTATTCCCGTGCCGCCCGCGAAACTGTCCGATGCCGCCATGTCGCAGGCGAAGATGGCCGTCAACGTTGATCCGTCGGCGCTGTCGGACGCGCAGAAGGAAACCCTGCGCCGCTTCACGCGATCGGGCGGCACGGTGCTCAACGGCCCACCCGACTGGAAGTTCCCGCCCATGAGTTCGGCTGAAATAACCCTGGGCAAGGACGACGTCAAACGACTTGACGAGATCTGGAAAGAGCTGAATCAGATGACCGGGCGCCGCAACCTGGGCGCGCGTCTGTTCAATGTGTCGAGCATGATCTCAAACCTGCTGCGCAGTCCCGACTCCACGCGCACGATTCTCCACCTCGTCAACTACTCGGGTTATCCGGTCGAGAACGTGACCGTACACCTCATTGGCCGGTTCCGCGCCGCGCAGCTTCTTGCGCCCGGCGCCGTCCCGAAGAAGCTCGAAACCTTCGAAATCGAGGAAGGCGCCGGCACCGGCGTCGAGGTCGATCGCGTCGGCGCTATCGCGACTCTGTTGCTCGAGCCGGCGAGCTGAGCTGCCGGAATTCCTCGTACAGCTCCTTGTTCCGTGATTCGAACGGCACCTGCCTGCCTTCAATGAACACGTAGCGTACTTCCGATCGGACGTCGAGCGGGTCGCCGCGGCTGACCAGCACGTTCGCGAGCTTACCCACCTCGAGCGAGCCGACTTTGTCCGAGATCCCCAGCAGCTCCGCGGGCCAGAGCGTGATCGCCTTCAGCGCGTCCTCGCGCTCGAGGCCGTAAGCAGCCGCCATCGCCGCCTGATACGGCAGATTCCGAACATTCCAGTCCGACCCGGTGACGATCGCGAATCGCACGCCTGCCCGCCGCAGCGCTTCGGGTGTGGTGAAGCCCACGTCGTACGGATCCTCCTGCGATCGCGGCAGTGCGTGAACCGCCGCGTACAGCACCCCGGCATTCTTCTCTTTCAGCAGGTCTGCGACCTTCCAGGCATCGGCGCCGCCGGCGATGATCAGCTTCAGCCCGAATTCCTGCGCAAGATCAACTGCCGTGCGGATATCGCGAAAGTGGTTCGCGGTGATAATCGCCGGGCGCTCGCCTCGCATCACCGGCGCCATTGCCTCGAGCGATGTGTCGCGAGCGGCATCCGGCCCGCCGCGCGCGCGCATCTCCGCGTATGCTTTTGCCTCGCGCAGGTACTGCTTCAGCCGCTCCATGTCACGCGCGACCTGGCGCCGCCGATTCTCCAGTGTCGGTGGCGGTCCCGTTTCACCTCGCTCGCGCCGCTGCGCCTGATACAGGCTCGGCAACGTGATCATCACGCCCGCATCACCCAGCACGAGCATGTCCTTTGGATACATGCCAAACAGGTTCAGCGCCGATGCGGTGCCCGAAATTATTCCACCCGCGGGCGCCACCAGAGCCGTCGTGACACCATTCACCCGGGCTGTCTTGAGCATTTCGCTGTGCGGATTCACCGCGATCCAGGCGTGTGCCGCCGGGTTGAACGGGCCGATCTCTTTTGTGTCCATCGTGCCCGCAACAGACTCGATCTCCGCCATACCCAGTGTGGTCCAGCCGTCGATCCACCCTGGGTAGACAGAGAGGCCGGTCCCGTCGATGCGCCGGGCGCCGGCCGGAATCGCCGCGCGCGCACCCATGGCCGCGATCCTGCCGTCGGTGATGACGATGGTCGCCCGCTCAATGGTCGGCGCGCTGATTGGGACGATGCGCGCGTTCGTGATCGCGATCGTTTCCGCCCCGGCGCCGCATGCGCCCAAAACCGCTATGCTCAGCAGCTTTTTCATTGCGCGCTCTCCTCGCTCGTCGGTATGGGCCCTGGCGCCGCCGGAGGCGCCTGCGGCTCGGGTTCGAGGCTCTCTTTCCACGGCACCCGGTGTTTCAGATCGCGCTCGCGGTCGAACACCACCTGTCCGTCCACGATCGTCATCTCCACGCGCGCATACGGGCTGAATGGATGTGCGTTGAACACGGCGAGATCCGCGTCCATGCCGGGCTCGATCGCACCCACGCGTTTTTCGATGCCCAGCATCCACGCCGGTTCCGTCGTGATCAGCCGCATGGCCTCGTTTTCGCTGATCCCGCCGTATTTCATCGCCTTCGCCGCGTCCTGATACAGCCGCCGCGCGCGCTCGCTGCTGTCCGAATTGATCGCAGTGCGAACGCCCGCGCGCACCAGCAGGGCCGCGTTGTACGGCGTGCCGTCAAAGGCCTCCATCTTGTAGCCCCACATATCGGCGAAGGTCGAAGCGCCTGCGCCGTGCCTCCGGATCTTCTCCGCGACCTTGTATCCCTCGAGCACGTGCTGCAGCGACCGGATCCTGAATCCGAACTCGTCCGCCAGATCGAGCAGCATTGAAATCTCGTCCGCGCGATAGCAGTGCGCGTGCACCAGCACCTTGCCCGCGAGCACGTCCGCCAGTGTCTCCAGCGTCAGGTTTTGCTCCGGCGCCATCACCTTCTCTCCGCGACCGGCCGGCTCCCGGTAGGTCGCCCACTCCCGCGCATATTCGCGGGCGGCCTTGAAGCTCTCGCGAATGACGTTCTCGACTCCCATGCGCGTCGCGGGGTAACGAGAACCCGGAGTGAAGTTCGAACGCTTCGGATTTTCACCGAGCGCCATTTTGATGCCGCGCGGCACGCCCGGGAACAGAAGATCTTCCACGCGCCGGCCATACTTGACCTTGACGGTCGCGTTCTGCCCGCCGATCGCATTCGCGCTCCCATGCAGAATATTCAGTGTCGTCGTTCCGCCGGCAGCGTGTCGATAAAGGTTCACGTCCTGCGGATCGAGCACATCGCTGACCCGCACCTGAGCCGTAACCGAAGGCCCGCTTTCATTAACTCCTCCGTCGATTGCCGCATGTGAATGCGAGTCGATGATGCCCGGCATCACGAATCGACCCGAACCATCGATCACCTTCGCATCTTCGGGCGCGCTTACCGTCCTCCCCACCGCTCTGATCTTGCCGTCCTGCACCCACACGGAACCGTTCTCGATCGTTCCGTTGGTCACGGTCAGGATCGTGGCGTTCCGGATTACGAGATCCTTTGGCGCAGGCTCGGGCACCGGCGGCTTGCGCGCGGTCGACGTGCCGTCATCGACTGTAGCCACCTCCGCCGGCGCCGATGGTGTCGGATCGTCAGGCGTCGGGCCCGGAGGCTTCCGCGCCTCAGGCGCCGCAGCTGCGGGTTTCGCCGCACTGGCGACACCTCGCTGCGGCGGTGTGGCTGTCGGGTAGTAAAACTGGCCGTCGATCACCGTTGCCTTCACGCGCGTCCTCGGCTCGAACAGCGGCCCGTCGAGCAGCGTCAGATTCGCGATCTTGTCCGGCTCGATGGTTCCCAGCTGCTGCCCGGCTCCGAGAATCTCGGCCGGTCCCAGTGTCACCGCTCGCAGCGCCGCCGCGCGGCTCAGGCCGCGGTCAATTGCATACCGGACGCGCGTGAAGAAATCGCTCGGCCGTTCCCAGTCGGCCGATACGAGTGCGAATCGGACGCCTGCTTTCTCGAGCAACCCGGGATTCGCTTCGGCCTCCCGCGTCTCCGTCGCCGTCCGCGGCGCCTCCGCATCGGGGGCGATGCCTGTCATCCGCGCGGTCAGCGAGGCGCGCACCAGCACGGGAATGTCGCGGGCCTTCAGCTCTTCGGCTGCCTTCCACGCCTCCCTGCCGCCGGCGATGATCGGGCGCAGCCTGAATTCGTCCGCAAACCGCAGCACCCGTCGAATCTCCTCCTCGGTATCCGCTGTGAACACCACCGGGATCGTGCCATCGAGCACCGGAAGCAAAGCCGCGCTTGCCCGATCGAATGCTGGCCGGACGAGCCCCCGGCGCCCGCTCTGCTCATACAGCTTCAGAGCTTCCCGATATTGCTGCGCGTTGATCAGGCTTTGCCGCAGCGCCGCGATCGCGCCCATGAGCGATGTCGGGTAGCTGCGCGTGCGGCCGAATCCGGCCGTGGACAGGGACACGTGCATCGCCACCGGCGCGGCAACTACTGCCTCGGGCAGCGACGTCCCAGCCAAATTGACCAGCGCGCTCGTTCCCTGCCAGTGCCCGTCTCTCGGCACCGCAAGCACGGTCGTGAAGCCCTGGTTCCTCCGCGCGTCCGGCTCATTCGGCAGCGTCATGCGCGCCGCCGCAGCCACGTCCGCGTTTATACCGGCCGCCTTCGGACGCAGATACCTGTGCGGTGCCGCGATATCCTCCGGTGTTGTCGCCGCGGTGGTGCGCGAGGGACTCGCGGGAGCGGGCGTACTCTCGGCGGGCGTCGTGCTCGTCGTTCTCGCCGCGGCCGGAAAGCCGTAATGTGTAGCGCCGTCGATAAGCCCGGGATAGACCGTAATTCCGTTCGCGTCAAATACCCGCGCGTCCGCCGGGATCGCAACGCTCTCGCCAACCGCCTCGATCAGGCCGTTGCGCAGCACGATGACGCCGCGCTCGATCGTCTTCTCCGGTCCAGTCACCACCCGCGCGTTCGTGATCGCCCAGGCCGGGGCGGCCGCACTCCCGGGCAGGGCCGCCGCCAGCAGCGCGGCCATCCACAACAGGATTTTCATGATGCCTTGCAGAATATCGCAAGCCGGCGCGCCATTGCGACAATGGAACGATGACCCGTCGCGAGCTCATCGCGCTTCCCGCCGCTGCTGCCCTGGCCCGCGCTGCTCAAAACCGAATCGTCTCGGTCGCACGCTGCCAGTCGTACTCGAACGATGAACTCCTCTCCGTGATGGGCCGCATGTTCGATCAGATCGGCGGTCTCAATCGGCTGGCCGCCGGGAAGACCGTTACTGTCAAACTGAACCTCACGGGCAATCCGGCGCAGCGCTTTCAGGGCCGCGCGCTGGGGGTCACTCACTACACGCATCCGAACACCGTCGGCGCCCTGGTACATCTGCTTGGTCGCGCCGGCGCCGCCCGCGTCCGCCTGGTCGAGAGCTGCTGGGCCACGGCCGGCCCGCTTGAGGAGTACATGCTGGACTCCGGCTGGAATGTGCGCACGCTGCAGACCGCGGCCCCGAAGGTCGAATTCGAAAACACGAATGCCCTCGGACGCGGCAGGCAGTATGTACGGCTGAAGGTGCCCGGCAACCCGTGGGTCTTTCCCGCGTACGAGCTGAATCGCGCCTATGCGGATACGGATGTGTTCGTCTCCATGGCGAAGCTGAAGAACCACGCTACCTGCGGCGTTACCCTCTCGATGAAGAACTGCTTCGGCAACACGCCGGCATCAATCTACGGCGACGACGCCGGCGTGGATGCTCCGAACGAATCGCCGGCCAGGGGCCGCGTCAATACCTGCCACTACGGCAAGCGCCAGCCCGCGAAGATCGCGCCTTCGGAATTAGACCCCGCTTCCAGCCGCGAGCCCGGGTATCGCATGCCAAGAATTACCGCGGAAGTCGTGGCCGCCCGTCCGATCGCCCTGGCTTTCATCGACGGCGTTGAAACGATCACCGGCGGTGAGGGACCATGGATCGCCGGCCTGCAAATCGTCAAGCCGAACCTGCTCATCGCCGGCACAGACGCGCTCGCCACCGATGCGATCGCGGCCGCGGTGATGGGTTACAACCCGCGCGCTCCCCGCGGCACGGCGCCGTTCACAAACTGCGATAACACCTTCCTGCTTGCCGAACAGCTCGGCCTCGGT
>DASSSG010000271.1:0-2176 GCA_035708545.1 Bryobacteraceae bacterium
CGCGGCTCCAGCGCTCTGCACGCGGTGGGCGACAGCTATCTGCTGCTCACGCGGCCTTCGCCGCAGCTCGCCACCCTCGAGCTTCGTTTCCAGTTCCGCTATGCAGCTCCACAGCCGCCGCGCCTGTTCGAGCTGAATCCGAAGACGCTCTGGTTCTCTTCCGCCGGCACCCCGACTCCGCCGGCCGCGCCACGGCGCAAGGTGAAGAAATCGGACGTCGCCCAGGCCATCGCCAATCTCGGCGAACAGGCGCGCTATACGCAACTGCGCAGCGAGATCATGAACACCACCGAGTGCTCCAAACGCACCGCGCAACTGGCTATCGACGAAGCGTGCCGCCAGGGCTGGATCGTTCAGAACGACGGGCAGTACCGCTTTCCGTTATAGCTGCCATTGCTTGTCCGCGCGGGCTCGCGCCCGCACGGATGCCCAAGGCCGAGGCGACGGAGCTGGCTCCGAAGAAATCGGCTCACCTCAACCCTCCCGTGCTCGGATCGGGCGCGGGAGGGTTGTCTTGTCTCTTCCGGATGACGGCACCCAAAGCAAGGTTTCTTTGTGAGCGTCTGATAAAACCGGGTTCGGTTTTCGGTTGCGGCCCAGCGGGCAAGAGTGAGGTTGACGACCTCAGCGAGCCTTACGGCAATCCGTGCCCGGAAACACCTCGAGCAGATAATCCTTTCCGGCACGTCGAGCCGGCGGCAGGATTCCGTCATCGACAGGATGCCGCCGTTTCGGACCTGCCTGTGCGCTGCCGACGTGCAGCCGGGTCTTGCGCCTATCGAATAAAAATCCACCGGCGCAATCCTGTTCCGCGGCCCGATATGCATGGTCGGCTCCTTTTTGGCGGCTGACCGAAGCGGAGCGCGGAATAGCGGTGCCGATCGAGGCCTTTCGGCCCCCAAGCTTGGCAGCGGCGTAGCGAGTGCCAGTTGACCGAAGAACCTCGCACAGGTCGCCGGCATCTCGATCGATCAGGCCAAACAGGCAGCGCGAGCGGTTCCGGAGTCGGACGGAGGCGAACGGACTCAGTCGCGCCGCCGCCAAATCAGCGCACGCTTACGCGTGCTCGGACGATGTTAATGCCACCCGGTCTATCAACTGGCGGCCCTACGAACAGGACGTACCCTGAGTGGTCCACCGCAACGGGTGCGATTTTTGGGGTTACTGTTGCCTTCGTGAGCGGTCGGCCATCGATGCCGTGAATTGCCAAATATCCGCGGCGGACCGTGTCGATGACAACTACCCATCGGACGAGCCACAAATTGCCGGGTAAAGGAAATACGCCGAAGATCAGACGCTCCGTGACCGGTCCCTCAACGCGAAACGGCTGTAACAAAGCAAAGCTGTCGTCGGGGGGGACGAGCCGTACTTCACTGAGCAGTTTGCCGCTAAGATCAAACGTACGAGCGTAATGCGATGTCGCGAGAACGTGGATGATCTTGTCGTTTTCGATCCACAGATGCGAATGGTCGACTTCCCTCGTGAGCTGTCGGAGGGCGGTCGGATCAGTACGCAGCCTCCCTCCTTGGTTGTTGGGACAAGCCGAGAAGGCCGTCAACCTCCTGCCGTCGGGTGCATACTTATGTAACAGCAGGCAATGTTCAGATCGCCCGCGGAAGTAGGCACCATCAATGCCGGACGCGTAGATATTCCCTTCCGAATCGACGGCGAGACGCCGTACTCCAATGGGGGGGTGAATTGCGCGGTGTGCGAATACTGACCATTCGCAGAAAACACCAGTGCACCGGCCTGGAATTGTTTTGCGCTGTGCCCTTTCGGTATCTGGGTCCACACCGCAGGTACGAACGCTCGGTTGTGTCTGTCAAGCGCGACATCCGGAAGCAGGTCTGGTTCCCGAGTGCCGTCACCCGCACCTTTGAGAGCCGTTATCGTGGTGCGCTGTGGCGGCATCCCCGGACGGCTTCTGACGAGTTCACGATCCCGCACAGATACGGCCACGATGTCGCCCGACGGCGTCACCTTCCCCGCATTCAGGCCGGGCGCAGCGTCACTTCGCAGCGTCTCCACCGGATCGATGGCGACACTTTGTCCAGCGATTACACCGCAGAGACACGCGCAGCACAGCGGCACACGTGCCGCCGCCGCAAGAGGAGAAAACTCTAATCGCATGACACGCCCCTTTCATGCCGGCTAGCTGCTGCACCCGCAGCAACTG
>DASSSG010000272.1:0-6224 GCA_035708545.1 Bryobacteraceae bacterium
AGCGGGCCATTGGTTTTCACGACATAAACCTTCTGAACGTGACTACGTGCAGCGGTGAGGCGGTTTGCGAGCTCGCCGTCATTCGTGAGCAGCAGCAGCCCTTCGGAGGCATAATCGAGACGTCCCACAGGGTAGACCCGCGCCTTCACACCGCGCACGAGATCCATGACGGTCTGCCGGCCTTCGGGATCGGAGACGGTGGTCACAACGCCGCGCGGTTTGTTCAGCGCGAGATACACCAGCTGCCCAGGCGCGTGCAGGAGCTTCCCGTCGACCTTGATGTGGTCACGGTCGAGATCGGCCTTCGATCCGAGCTCGCTCATAATCTCGCCATTCACCGTGACCCGGCCGGCGGTGATCAGCTGCTCGGCCTTGCGGCGGCTGGCGACTCCGGCTCGCGACAGAATCTTCTGGAGCCGCTCCTCAGCCATGCTCGTCAGGGTCGGAGTCCGGGATCTCGGGCTCGGGTTCGTGCCTGCCCGGCGACTCCGGTCCGGGCGACCGGTGAGCGGGCTGCTCGGGCTCAGGCGGAGGCGCAGGGGGTGCGTCGGGATCATCCGGCTGCCGCGCGACATCAGGGTTTTCCACCACAGCGGCGCCCGCCGGCCCTGCACCGAGGACGGGCTCGTCCTCGCCGAGGCCGAGCCGCCGCAGTTCCTCGAATTCTTTCAGTGTCGGCAGCTCGCTGAGATCCTTCAGGCCAAACTGCACGAGAAATTCCTTCGTGGTTTTGTACAGGATGGGTCTGCCGACCACGTTCTTGCGACCGGAGGTCGTGATCAGCTTTCGGTCGAGCAGCGTTTTCAGCACGCCGGCACCCTGCACGCCACGGATTTCCATGATCTCCGGCGCGGTGATCGGCTGTTTGTATGCAATGACCGCGAGCGTCTCGAGCGCGGCGAGGGAGAGCTTAAGCGGCGGATTGAGATTCCTGACAAACTGGCGAACGGCCTCATGGTGTTCGGGTTTGGTCGCCATTTTGTACCCGCCCGCGACCTCGCGCAGACTGAGGCCATGTTCGGGTTTGTTGTATTCGGCGACGAGTCTGTCGAGCAGCGCCTGGATTTGTTCCGGGGGCCGGCCGAGGGCAGAAGCGATCTGCGCGACGGGCAGAGGCTCATCGGTCACGTAGACGATGGCCTCGAGCACGGCGAGGTCACGCGCCTCATCGCTCTCTTGCGGCCTGGCCTCCGTGCTGTCGAGAATCAACTGCTCAACATCGGCCGTACCGGAGGCCGAAGCCGATTCGGGGGCGGCGGCTTCGCCCGGGCGTTCTGCTTCGAGGACCTGCTCTCGGGCAGTTTCCTGCTCTCCCATTGTCGCTACTTATATTCCTCTTGAACGGGTTCGGTTTGTTCGGTCTGGAAGGCCTCGCTGAAAGTGGCGCTGCGCCGGACGGCAATGTCGCCGAATGCGTCCGTCTGCTCGAGCGCGACGGCCTGGCGCCTGACAAGCTCGAGCAGGGCGAGGAACAGGCAGATCATGGCGCGCCGGCTGCGCTGCTGATCGAAAAGCTCAAGCACAGAGATCTTTTTCGAACGGGGGGCTCGCTCCAGCACGGAGCGGACGAAGCGAATCATGTCGGGAACCGTGACGTCGTCGCGGGCGACGTCGTACGTGGGCCGGTTTTTCGCGCGTTCGAGGACGGTCTGAAAGGTCTGCACGAGATCGAAGATTGTGACCGCGAGACCCGGACCTTCATCTTCGGAGATAAACTCGCGCATGCGGGGATTCGACCACGCGGCTTCCTCCACCATGCGTTTTTGCTGCAGCATCTCGGCGGCGTTCTTGTACTTCTCGTGTTCGAGGAGGCGCTCGACCAGCTCGGTGCGGGGGTCTTCCTCGGGAGCGATCTTCTCGAGCTCGGGGTCGCGCGGCAGCAGCATCTTCGACTTGATGTGGATGAGAGTCGCTGCCATATACACGAACTCGGCGCCGAGCTCCATGTCAAGGGCGGCGGCGCGGTTCATGTAATCCATATACTGGGCGGTGATGCGGGCTATGGGAATGTCGTAGATGTTGATCTGCTGTTTTCGGATCAGATCCAGCAGCAGGTCCAGCGGCCCTTCATACTGTTCCAGCTGGAAATTCAGGGGTGAAGACACTACTCAGTCACGTTAGCATGTGGTGTGCGCACAGTTTTTGTCCTGATGGCGTTTACATCGATTGCTGCAGGGGCGGAGTTCGCTCTCGACGGGAATCGCGTCTGGTACGAGGCGTCAGGGAGCGGAGAGCCGGCGATCGTGATGGTCCATGGCTGGAGTTGCGATTCGAGCTTTTGGCGCCTGCAGCGGCCCGCGCTCGAGAAACGCTACCGTGTCCTCGCGCTCGACCTGCCCGGTCATGGAAAAAGCGACAAGCCCGAGATGGAGTACAGCGTCGAGCGTTTTTCGCGTGCCGTTCAGCGGCTCCTCGATGCGGAGAAGGTCAGCCGGGCGGTGCTGGTGGGGCACAGCATGGGAGCGATGGTCATCAGGCAGACGCTTGCGGATGATCCAAAACGCGTGATCGCACTGATCTCGATTGATGGAACAGTGTTCTCAGGAGTTTCAGCGGGGTTGCAGAAGTGGGCCGTCCAGTTCGCTTCCGCACTCCGCGGTTCGGAGCACGACGCTGCGGCCACAAAGTTCATTGAAGCCATTTTCAGACCGTCGACACCCCCTGCACTACGCCAGGAGATCCGGACGAAAATGCTGAGTACTCCCGCACATGTCGCAGCGAGCGCGATGGAGAAGACCCTGGCATCGGAGATGTGGGCCGTGCTGCCGCCCGCCACCGTACCCGCGCTCGCGATCAACGCGCGCTCGGACCGGGGCGACCGACAGGCGGATCACGCGAAGTTGTTGCCGAATCTCGAGTACCACGAACTTGATGGCGTCAGTCATTTCCTGATGCTCGAAAAACCGGACGAGGTGAACCGGCTGATCATGGACTTCGTCCGCCGCCTGCAGTAGCAGCGGCGCGCTCCGGCAATGAGAGTTGACAAGTGGCTCTGGGCTGCCCGGTTTTTCAAGACGCGATCGTTCGCATCCCGTGCGTGTGAGCTCGGCAGGGTCAGCTTGAGGGGGCAAGAGGCGAAACCATCGCGCGAGGTACGCATCGGAGACTTCCTGGACATAACGACTCCCGCCGGCCAGTTTGAGGTGGAGGTTCTGCTCCTCAGCGAGATGCGCGGGCCGGCGCTGGTTGCGCAAGGGCTTTATCGTGAAACGGAGGCGAGCCGTGAGGCGCGGCTGAGGTCCGTCGCGGAACGTAGAGCGGTGCCGGCCGGCGACGCATGGCGGGAAGGCAGACCATCGAAGCGTGATCGCCGTGTAATCGAGCGCCTTCGCGGCAGAGCGTAAGCTCGCGGGAGAACTGTGCGGGTAGTTGCTGTCAACATCGGACAACCACTACAGGTACAGACTGGAGGCCGATCTGTCCTCACATCTATTTTCAAGAAGCCGGCGAGCGGGCCGGTAAAGGTCGGCAGGCTGAATCTGGAGGGCGACCGGCAGGCAGACCTGACGGTCCACGGAGGCTTCAATAAGGCCGTGTACGTATACCCGTCCGAGCACTACAGCTACTGGCGCGAGGAGTTACGAGACAGCGAGCTGGGCTGGGGAACGTTCGGCGAGAATCTGACGACGGAGGGGCTGTTTGAGAGTGCTGTTCACATCGGGGACCGTCTGCAGATCGGATCGGCCATTTTTCAGGTATCGCAGCCGCGGATGCCTTGTTTCAAGCTTGCAGTCAGGATGAACCGTCCCGACATGGTGAAGCGCTTCTGGGCAAGCGGACGGTCGGGATTTTATCTGTCGGTCGTTCGCGAGGGCGCACTCAAAGCGGGCGATGGGATCGACCGGACGGCCCTCGGGCAGCCGCCGGTAAGCGTGGCAGAGATGGTGCGCTTGTATCGCGATCCGAATCCCTCGCGCGAGGAGCTCCTGAGAGCGCTCGCCACGCCGCTGTCACCGGAGTGGAAGACCGAGCTGCGCGAACGGCTTGTGCTCGCGCGAGGGCTATGATTGTCTCGCGGGGAAGGCTATGACACGAACTGGCAACAACGAGAGCGTGTCGCGCAGAGGTTTGCTGCGCAGCGCGCTGGCGGCGGCGGCCGTCGGAGTCGCGGACGGAGCGGCGCTGCCGCAGGGTTCCGGCGGCAAATCGGTCATCGGGATGGCATTCGAGCCGCGCGATACCGTCAGGCTCGCGGTAATCGGCTGCGGCGGGCGCGGTACCGGCGTGCTGCGCGACTATCTCGCCCTCGATGGGGTGCAGGTCACGGCGGTGTGCGACGTGGTGAAGGAGCACGCGCAGCGGGCACAGGCGAATGTCGAGCGCGCGGGGCAGAGGCCGCCGGCGATTTACGCCAATGGCGAGCGGGACTTCGAGAACCTGCTGCGCCGCGACGACGTGGATTTCGCATACATCGCAACGCCGTGGGAGTGGCACGTGCCGCAGGCGCTGGCGGCAATGAACAACGGCAAGCACGCGTTCGTGGAAGTGCCCGCTGCGACTACTATTGAAGACTGCTGGAAGCTGGTGGATACGTCGGAAAAGACGCAGCGGCACTGCATCATCGCCGAGAACTGCTGCTACGGACAAACGGAACTGATAGTTCTGAACATGATCCGCGGCGGGCTCTTTGGCGACGTCCTGTATGGCGAGGCGGCTTATCTCCACGACCTGCGGCGCCTCCTGTTCGAAGACCGAAGCGAGGGCCTGTGGCGACGCCTTCCACATACCCAGCGCGAAGGAAATCTGTATCCGACGCACGGGCTGGGGCCGGTGGCGAATTACATGGGCGTGAACCGCGGGGATCGTTTCGACTACCTGGTCTCGATGAGCTCACCGGCGCGGGGACTCGATGCATGGCGCGCGGCAAATGTGCCGAAGGACAGCCCGAAATGGAAAGAGAAGTACATCAACGGGGACATGAACGTTTCGCTGATCAAGACTGCGAATGGGCAGATGATCAACCTGCAGCACGACGTTGTGAATCCGCACCCGTACGATCGTCTGAACCTGATTCAGGGCGTCAAGGGGATCTTCCGTGACTACCCGCCGCGCATTTACTTCGACGGGCAGAAGCCTGAGGCGTGGCAGCCGATCGACTCGTACAAGGATCAGTACGAACACACGTTGTGGAAGCGCCAGGGCGAGCTTGCACGGAAGCTCGGCGGACACGGCGGGATGGACTTTTTGATGGTCTATCGGCTGGTGGAGTGTATGAGGAATGGCCTCGTGCCGGATATGGACGTTTATGATGCGGCAGCCTGGAGCGCGCCGGGGCCGCTCAGTGACGAATCGGTTCGGAGAGGCAGTGTGCCGGTGAAGATACCGGACTTCACGCGCGGTCGGTGGAAGGAAAAACGCGGGTGGCTGGCGTGAGGCTCGCGCTGGCGGCGCTCCTTGCGGGAGCCTGGGCAGAAGCCGCGGTTCACGCAATCCACCTGAAGGAGCGCAGCGATCTGGCGGGTGGAAGCGCGTTCGGCGCGGCCGGCGCTTACGAACGGATCACCGCGACCGTGTACTTCCGCGTCGATCCCAGGCTCGCCCAGAATCGAGGAATCATCGATCTCGGCCTGGCTCCGGTCAACGACCAGGGACTGGTGGAGTTTTCGGCAGACCTGCTCGTGCTGCGGCCGCGCGATCCGTCGAGGGGAAACGGCACGGCGCTGATTGATGTGCCGAATCGCGGCCGGATGTTGGTCAACTCGGTATTTAATCGGGGGCCGTCCGTGCTCGATCCGATCACGGGGGCCGAGCTCGGCGACGCGTTCCTGATGCAACGCGGGTTCACGATCGTATCGATCGGGTGGCAGTGGGACGTGCCGGATGCCCCGGGGCGGCTGGGCCTGCATGCGCCGCGCCTGCCTGCGACCGTCACGGGGCTGGTGCGCAGCGAGTTTGTTCCCAATCAACGCACCAGCGGGTTTTCGCTCGCGGATCGCGATCATGTTCCGTATCCCGTCGCCGATCCCGCAGACGCGGCGAACCGCGTATACGTGAGCAGCGGGCCCGGAATGCGGCGCAGTGAAATCGCGCGAGAGCGGTGGCGGTTTGTGAAGGGGACCGCGATCGAGGTGGAGGGCGGCTGCGAGCCCGGCAAAATCTACGAGGTTGTGTACCGCGCGACGGGTGCTGTTCCGGCGGGCCTCGGGTTTGCCGCGGTCCGAGACATGGCGTCGTTCATCAAGTACGGCCGTTCGCCGTTCCTGCTGGGCGATCAGCAGCGATTC
>DASSSG010000273.1:0-4443 GCA_035708545.1 Bryobacteraceae bacterium
GCCGCCACGAGACGACGCATACGCTCGTCCAAAAAGGGCGCCAGAGAACGGAAGCGGCGCTGGATGTCGCTGTGGTTCACCAGCACCAGTATAAAACAAAACTACTTCAACTTGTTCTATTTATTTCCTGACAGTCCCTTAGATCCCACATAGATCCCACAGAGTTCGTTCGCACGCGCCTTCATACTCGGGGCAACGAGCGCCAGTGTTCCGCTGGGAGAAAGCCGTGCGATTTGCAGGCCACCCGGTATCATGCGCTCGTCGTTGCAGACGTAATACAGATTGCCATCGCGGTGGATCGCCAGCGGCGAGCCGCCGTCCGAGATCAACCGGGGTCCGCCGGGAGGGCTTCGGTGTTTGAACCAGCGCGGCCAGTGCTCGGACTTCTGAAAATCCATTTGCGCAAATGTCCCGGTTGCGTCGATGACAGCCAGCGGCCAGCTTCCTTTATGACGGCTGAGACTTTTCCGTCAGGAGTGAACTTCAAGAGGCCGCTGTTGATGTCCGCGACAAAGACGTTGCTTTGTGAATCGACGACGATGCCTGAGCCGGGGTGCGCCAGCGCGTTGCAGGAGATGAGAGATGAAACCACCATCGGAACCAGCGATTTCATATCACGTTTCCGCCTTCTCACCGACAGTATGGCGCGTTCTTTCTCAAGCTGGTTTGATAGTAAGCGGGTGTGCAGTCGATATCAGGCGAACACCAGATTCGAATGCGGTTTCGGCGGAAAGCGCGATCAGCGCCGAGATGCCGAGTGCGGGCGGAGACTCTGAATGTCGCGATAGTCGACTATGTAGGCGTCGGTGGACGGGCTTCGTACCGTGCCTCGCGCCTCGGCTGCCCACTGTGCCAGTTCTCTGGCTTCGGCCTTTCGTCCGGACTTCTTCAAGGCCTCGGCGCGAGCGAATTCAATGCGGACGACGAATGGGTGAAACTCGCCCAGGGTTTTGCGGCCGAGGGCCGCGCCGCGGGCCAACCACGCCTCGGCGTGGTCATATTGCTTTAACTGCATATATACTGACGCAACGTTCGTCATGGCCTTTACTAAGTTCGGATTTTCGGGCCCTCCTGTGCGCTGCCAGTCTTCGAAGCTCTGCTCGAGGCGCGTGCGCGCGACATCGGTGCGGCCCTGCCACAACGCAATTACACCCAGGTTGTTGCGGACTATGGCAATCTCTGTTTGGCTGGCGGCGGCTCTAACAGGATCCATCCAGAAGGAGAGGAGTTCCGCATACATCTGCTCAGCGGCAGCAAAGTCCCTGCGTGCTGCCCTGAGGCCGGCAAGTATGCCTTTCGCCCGCGCCTGATCCTCGACGCCGTGGAGCGTCTCGATCAGCTTTGGCACATCGAGCCTGGCGATTTCGCGTTCCCGGCCCATCTCGAGATACAGCGCTGCCAGATGTAATCTGGTCTTCGCCAGCGCCTGCCTGGGTATGTCGCCATCGAGCGTTTGCAGGATGCGGATAGACCTCATAAACTGCCGCTCAGCGTCGGTATAGCGGTCGGTCGCTATATACAGGATGCCAAGGTTGTTGAGCGCGATGGACATTTCGATTTTGGAACCGCCGCCAGATGCCAGCCTGGCTATGATCTGGAGCACAAGGCGCTCGGCGTCCCGGGTGTTTCCGTTGCGTTCGAGCGCCACTGCCCGCGCGAGGTCATCGACTATTTCGGACCGAACGGTAAAAGTGGCTTCAGCTGCAACCGCGGCCGCCGTGATAACGCAGCTCAGGAACAAGAGGTTCCACACACGCATATCCCCTCCAGACAAACGCACGAAGGCCGCCGTCACGAAGCATTGACACTGCCTCGCGATGGCGGCCTCCGTTGATGCCGTCAGCCGACGCCTTCGATTAACCGGTGAACTTCACCTTCTTCGTCGTAGTCTCCGCGGAAACCGGCAATCCATCCTGGATACAAAGACGTTCGATTTCACCATGCCGCAACCGATTGCAGTACTGTATGAAGGCACGCCAGACCGGATGCAGGCTGCCGGCATCGGATGTCGTGCCTGTTTGCGGCTGCGTCGCTGCGCTTCTCTCACTCATGCACGCCGCTACCTTCTATACGAAGAAACTCGCGAAAAGTTTAGTCGCCGCACAACTTTTTCGCGGCCGTGTACGTTGGCTGACGCAAACGGCTGTCGCAGGGTGCGTGCGGCCGGTACATCGCACCTGGCATGGCCCGCAGAGCAGGTGAGCCGATCGACAAAAGCGCCGTTAGCAACCGGCGCGCAGGATACCATCCTGCCCCACGCCGGCGGGACGTGCCGAGCTGCGGCGAGGACTCATTCCCCGGTTTCCACGCTGATCAGCGCCCGTTCGAGCAGGTCCGTGACTCTGAACTCTTCGCACCACCTGCGAACATAATCCATGTCGAGTACATCGCGCCTGGCAGCGAGTATGCCGCAGATGTCCGTCCACTGCCGGTCTGAGACTTCGTTGCCCAGTCTGTACCAGTGCAGTTTAGCGATCAGGATGTCTTCGGCAGAGGCGACCGGGAGCGTAATACCTTCAACCGGCCTCGGCACTGGCCGCTGAAGCTGCTCATGGTGAAATCGCGATTTGGCGAGGTAGATGTCCACTTTTCGGCCGCTCGGCCGGTGGTAGATGTTGAACATAGCTCCCCGTTCGAGAGCCTCAGTCATCGCGTGTGGATCGGCATAGAAATGCGGTTCCAAACACCTGACGAGAGCGTCAACGTGATCCCGGCGTATGTGAGCAACGATATCGACGTCGAGCGTCGATCGAGCTATCCCGTGAACGGAAGAGGCGACTGAACCGCCGACGAGGAAGGGAATGGCCAGACTATCGAGGCAAGCCGCCAGCTGTTCAAGACCCGCCTGGAATGGGGTCACTTGGCTGCCAGCCATACACGCGCTTTACGGTGTCCCAACCGAGCCGGCGTGCCGCAGCTCTGAGGAAGACCTCGCGTTCGTCCGCGTTCGGAAACATGGCGCGCACGTCCGCCTCGGCCGAACGAATCAGCGACTCGGTCCATTCGAACACGAGGTCGTACTTCTGGCGCGCCGTCGCGGTACGATGCCAGTCAACAAACATCCGCCAGATCTCGGGACTTGTGTCCTCCGGACGGAAGCGGTGGTGCGGCACGCCTTCAGAGTAACGCGCGGGTTACCAGCGCCAGAAGTGCTGCACGGCCCAGATCGCCAGCAGGATCGGAACGGCAATCATCACGACCACCGCGGCGAGCAGGACGAGCAGAAAGGCGGTATCGCGGGAGGTGCGGCGCTCGCCTCTTATCGCCTGGCGGTATAGTTCGAGATTGCGGCTGTTCGCCTGCCATGCGATGTCGAAGATGTCGCCAACCAACGGAATGGAGCCCAGCGCGGAATCGATGGCGACATTGGCGACCATGCGCAGCAGGGTCGGCCGGGGCAGACCCGAGCGATGCGCATGGAAGATGATCATCGACGAGATCAGTCCGCCGGCGATGTCGCCGAGGCCGGGAATCAAGCCGAGCAGGGCGTCGAGGCCAATGCCCCAGCGGCGGCCGAGGGGGATGAGGCGGTCGAGCAGCCACGCGAGCTGCTCCATCCACTCCTCGCCGGCTAGCGCACGGGATGAGGATGACGGGGAGCCCCGCCGGTCACTGCGTGCCTGGCCCGAAACAGGGCGATAATCCAGAGGGCGATCAGTCCTACCTCGAGCACCGCGTCTAACAGATGCACTGCCCATATGACACCTCGTAATGCGTAAAAGCTCTCGACGACCATCAGAGCGGCGGCCGAAGCGATGGCCAGCAGCCAGATCGCCGACGTAATCTGATGTCGCGCAGCCGCAAACAGGAGGACGGACGCGAGTACAGTAACGAGTACGCTGACCGCGTCAACCAGCCACAAGTCCGTTTTCGGACCGGTCACCGCCACAAACGTGTCCATCGAAACCAGCGGCCAGAGCCCGCGCATGAGGTAGTACACACCCTGGACGACACAGACGAGGCGCACCACCGCGCGTCACCTCCCGCCGACAGGCTGGCCGGTGCCGTGTTTGAAGCGGTCGTGCTTCGTCTCGGCGTCGTTCGGCTCGTGGTGCGTGCGGTCTTCTTTTTCGAGCGACCGGCGGCCGGTCTCGGTGGCTTGCCTGAGCGCGCGGCACTCGATCTCGTGACCGCTCAGTTCTCCCTGCGTGTTGAAGTAACGTCCGCAGGCGTTGCAGCGAAACTGGTTAGTGCCGGGGCTGGCAGGTGGGGGCATAGGTATCCTCCGGAAATGGGATGCGTACGAGTGAGGATCGTTACGTACAATCCGGTGTATGCCCGCACGAGCGCTGCATGAACTTTCCGAGCGGGTGAACGACTGGCGCTACTGCCTGCACACGGCGGGCTGGCTCCCGCCTGATCGTACCGGTGTCGAGCGAGCGGACGCACATGACTATGCAGCGACTCCCTATCGCGTGATCCGCCGGCTGTTCCGCTTTGTGC
>DASSSG010000274.1:0-5009 GCA_035708545.1 Bryobacteraceae bacterium
TGATATTTTTGTTTTTGTGCCTGGGGGTCACTGAGGCTGCCGGTACCCGGCCCGCGACTCGCAAGCCTGGAGCGCACGCCTTCGAGCCGGAATTGCTCCGGTTCGAGGAGAGTTTTGACGCCATGGGAACCACCTACAGCGTGGTTCTTTACGGCTCCGATCGCTACAAGCTCGCTGCCGCAGCGGAAGCGGCCTTCGAGGAAGTGCGGCGGCTCGATCACCTGCTTTCGAACTACCGGCCAGACAGCGAGTGGAGCGAGGTCAATAAGAATGCAGCCAATCGGCCAGTTCGGATATCGCAGGAATTATTCGAACTGCTGGCCTTTTGCGTCGACGTGAGCCGACGGAGCGAGGGAGCTTTCGACATCAGTGTCGGTCCCCTGATGAAGGTCTGGGGGTTTTACAAGGGCAGCGGCCATCTGCCGCATCGTGCGGAAGTCCGTGGCGCACTCACAAGGGTGGGATGGACAAATATCGCTCTCGATCGCGTGAACCGCACCGTAAGCTTCCGCCGGTTCGGGGTTGAGCTGGACCCGGGCGGCGTGGGAAAAGGCTACGCGGTGGATCGAATGGTCGCCATATTAAAGGAGAACGGCATCACATCGGCCATGATCACGGCCGGCGGAAGCAGCATCTACGGTTTGGGCGCACCGCCAGAGGAGCCGCGCGGCTGGCGAGTGAGCCTCCGGCACCCGCGTGAGACGCGCCGGACCATTCAGGAGGCGTTTCTCCTGAACGGCTCGATGTCGACGTCGGGAAACTACGAGAAGTTCTTTCGAGCCGAGGGCCGCATCTACAGCCACATCATGGATCCGCGCACCGGCTTTCCGGCGCAGGGCATGCTCTCAGCATCCGTGCTTGCGGCCCGCACTCTCGACAGTGAAGTCTGGACCAAGCCTTTCTTCATCCACGGCCGCAACTGGGCGGCCCGGCATAAACCACAGGGATTTCGCGTCTTCCTCTGCGAAGACAGATCGGAACTCGCATGCGCGTGGGTGCAATGAGCAGCCGTTTCCTCGATGCCTGCCGGCGGCGGCCGACCGATGTTCGGCCTGTCTGGTTCATGCGGCAGGCTGGGCGATATCTGAAGCCATATCGGGAGATTCGTGCGAAGCACGGGATCCTGGAGATCTGCAAGCGGCCCGATCTCGCGGCGACAGTCACTCTGCAGCCCGTCGAAGTGCTCGACGTCGATGCGGCAATCATCTTCGCCGACCTCCTTCTGCCGGTCGAACCGATGGGGCTCAAGCTGCAGTTCGTCGCCGGCGAGGGCCCGCAGATCGATAATCCGATCCGCACGTCGCAGGACATCGACGCGCTGTCAATCTCGAAGACCGACGAGCTCGGTTACGTCGGCGAAGCGATTCAGGCAGTTGCGCGCGCGCTCGCCGGGCGTGTGCCCGTTATCGGTTTCGTTGGAGCGCCGTTCACGCTCGCCAGTTACATGATCGAGGGCGGCCCTTCGAAAACGTTTCTGCGGACGAAACAGATGATGTATCGCGAAGAGACGCTGTGGCGCCGGTTGATGGGCAAGCTCGTGGACGTGCTCGGCAACTTCGCGCTCCTGCAGATCGCCGCCGGCGCTCGCGTGGTGCAGGTTTTTGACAGCTGGGTCGGCGCGCTCGGTCCCGACGATTACGTCCGCTATGTTGCTCCGTACTCGCGGGCGCTCATCGAGCGCATCAAGGGCGGCGGCGTTCCGGTCATCCATTTCGGCACGGGCGCGGCCGGCTTCTTCCGGGAATTGCACGCGGCAGGCGGCGACGTGATGGGCGTCGACTGGCGCACTAACATCGACCAGGCGTGGATGGAGATCAGTTATCGCTCAGCGGTGCAGGGGAATCTCGATCCGGCTGCGTTGTTCGCCCCGCTTGCGGAGTTGCGGGCGAAGGTATCGGAGCTGTTGAAGCGCACCGGGTCCCGTCCTGGCCACATCGTGAACCTCGGCCATGGCATTCTGCCGGAGACACCCGTCGAGAACGTCAGGGCGGTTGTGCAGATGGTACGCGAGTTCAGACCCTGACCGGTTGACCAGCGCCGGCCTTGATCGCCAGCTCAGTCTCGATAACGGTCAGCTCGTCGGAGATCTGAAACAGGCGCACCGGATCCATGGGACGGGTTTTCAGCTCTTCCAGAATGCCGCCAAGCACTTCGATGATCTCGTCTGCACGATCCAGAGTCATGGCCGCGGCCTCCCGTTGTATCATCGGCGGCTTAGTCAACGCCCATTAGGATTAGAACTGTAATGCGTCCCGTGGTTATCATCGGCGGAGGCATTTCCGGCCTATCCACCGCGTACTATCTTTCCAGGCAGGGCATCCCATCACGAATCATTGAACGCACCCCCCGACTGGGGGGAGTGATTCAGACCGGCCAGGTTGCCGGCTGCCTGATCGAAGCGGGCCCCGACAGCTTCGTTACATTCAAGCCGTGGGCACTGCAGCTCATTCGCGAGCTCGGCCTTGGGAACCAGATCATTGGTTCCAATGACCACCTGCGCGCAACTTACATCTGGAAACGCGGCCGGATGGTAAAAATGCCCGAGGGAATCAACCTGATGGTCCCTGCCAGAACCATGCCGATCATCACGACATCGCTGCTCAGCTGGCCAACCAAACTGCGGATGGCGGCCGAGTGGTTCCGCGCTCCGCGCCCGATGAACGGCGACCGGTCAGTGTCGGAGTTCGTCGAGGATCATTACGGCCGTGAGGTCGTCGATTATCTGACCGAACCGCTGCTCGCAGGCGTTTACGGCGGCAACTCGGATGAGATGAGCGTGCGCGCCGTGCTGCCGCGTTTCGTTGAGTGGGAGGCGATGTATGGCAGCCTCTCACGCGCCGCGAAGAGGGAGATTAAACGCTCGAGCGGCACATTATTCAGCACACTGAAGGGGGGGCTCAGTACGCTGATCGAAGAGCTGGTTCGGCAAACCGGCTCCGCCCTCGAAATCATCCATGGTGACGCGGAGGAAGTTGCACCGGGATGGCGCGTTCGTGTCAGCGGCGACTGGCTGGAAACGGATCACATCGTACTGGCCTGTGCTGCCTGGCAGGCGGCGAAGCTGACGGCAGCCGAGCTCGCGGGACTACTCGCGTCAATCCCGTACACCTCCTCGACGATCGTGGCTCTGGTCTACAACCGCGCCGAGGTGCACCACCCCCTTAACGGGTTCGGCTTCCTCGTCCCGCGTGTGGAGCGGAAGAGCCTGACCGCGTGCACATGGGTGAACACAAAATTCAGCCATCGCGTGCCGGATGATAAGGTGGCGCTGCGCTGCTTCATGCACGGCAATCCCGACCATGCCGAGGACGAGATTCGCGAGAAGATGGGCATCACCGCGAATCCCGTCGCACGTCAGGTGACGCAATGGCCGATGTCGATGGCGCAGTACACAGTAGGTCACGAATCGCGCGTACAGCAGATCGAAGCAATGCTGGCGCAGGCACCCGGTCTTTACCTCGCGGGCAACGCGTATTACGGAATCGGCATCCCGGACTGCGTGCGAATGGGCAAGGCAGCCGCCGAAAAGATCGCCGGAAACATGCTCAACACGTCGTTTAACGCAAGCTGACGAAGTGCTGCCCGCGCGGCAGCATGAGCACGTTGCCGGGCAGAATAAGAGGCTTCGCCGGCTGGCCGTCCACTTCGACGCTTTCCGGCGCGGCGTTCAGGATCGCCATCGCTCGGGCCTGGCTTTCGTAACTGAACTCGATGCCCGCGGCAGAAGCAGCTGCCGATCGCAATTCGCCGTTGAAATGGAGCACACGCAGCCGAGGATCGGCGGCGCCGCGCTCGACTGCGTGCGCCCCGGCAGGCAACCACACGGTGTCCGCGCTCGCGAACGGCCATGGCACGCCATCGACAAGCGCCGGGCCGCTCCATGCGATACCCACCCCGCGCGGTGATTCCACCACAAGCTTTCCGCTGACGCGTTCGAATCGCGTGGTCACGGCAGCGGCGGCGGGGAGCAGCGCCGCGTCGATCGGCGCAATCGAGCTCTCGAAGTACAGCGCCACGCGCGGGAATGCCTGGGAGGCGGTACGCACCAGCTGGAACAACTCGGTGCCGGTCTGTTGTTTGGTCGGGTACACGTCCTGATAACGCTCGACGACATTGATATCGATGGCGAGTTTCTCCGGAGCTCGCGCGAGCGGCGCATAGCGCGATGCGATCTCGCTGTACCGCTCGGGTCCGAGGTGCCAGACAGTTGCGGGATCTTCGACCAGGAACGTGAAGTCGTGGTCCTCGAGCATAGGCAGCACGCGCGCGGCGTCGGCGCCGATAGCATCGCGCATTCGCGTATCGAACCGATCGTCTACGTGCGTGAGGGTGAGATCGAGCTCACGCCCGAGCTCGCGGCGCATGCCGTCAAGCGCCGCGATCCAGTACTGTTGCATGTCGCGCGCCAGCTCCGCCCGAAAATCGAGGAATCGCTGATCGGATATGGCGGGATCGGCGCCGTATCGTTCGCGGTACATACGGCGGACATCGCCGTTGAACGGCGTGAAGCGCGCCGGATTGGCTGCGCCCTCGAGGGATTCGAAATACAGCTCACCGAGATTGAGGCCGTCCCAGTCAAAGCGTTCGACCAGCGCTCGTGTGCTGCGGAGTACCGCTTCCCTGCAGTCGGCGTTCTGCAGGTTCATCAGCTTGCGCCAGTCGAGGTGCGCGTCCTGACCGGCGGCCGTCTTCTCGCGCCAGTCGGGGTGCTCGTGCCAGAAGCGTTCGCTTACATGCGGCAGCTCGAGCCAGGCGTACACGAGAATGGCGCGCCGGTGGCACGCCTCGATCAGCTTCCGCAGCCATGCGTCCCGCTGCGCATCCGCCTCGTTGTAGTGCCAGGCAGCCACGTGCAGCGCGGCGATTCCCGAGCGCTGCCAGCGATCGGCCAGATAATCGATATCGGCGCGCAACCGGTAGGAAGAATCGAGGAACGCCCAGAGCCGGCGCGACCGCAACCCGGGATCGAGCCCGAGTTCCGCCAGCGCCTGCGGAATGTACGGGAAGCG
>DASSSG010000275.1:0-2473 GCA_035708545.1 Bryobacteraceae bacterium
TCGGTCGTCGGCGTGGGCTTGATCTCTTCAACGAGCGTTGCCATTGGCGCCCTCCACGATTGCGGCGAGTATGTCTTCCGGGCGATGTACGGTCCCGCCGGCGTGCGGCACGGAGATAGTCAGGCACTTGCCGCTCGCTATGCGCTCCACTTCCTTTACCATCTGGCCCATGTTGAGCTCGGGAACCACGAAGGCTCGCGTGCGGGCCGCCAGCTCCCGGAGTCTCTTCTCCGGAAACGGCCATGCAGTGATAAGCCGGAAGCGGCCCACGCGGATATTCATCTCCCGCGCGGTTTGAATCGCACGCTGGGCGACGCGCGAAGTGATTCCGTAAGAGACGACGATCACGTCCGCATCTTCGGCGCCCTCTTCGTCCCACTGCACGATCTCGTCTTCGGCGATGCTGATCTTGTCGAACAAGCGCCGGACCAGCCGGCCCTGCGTCTGCGGCGTCATCGACGGATAGCCGCGCTCGTCGTGCGTCAGGCCAGTGACGTGCAGATGGTAGCCTTCGCCCGCGTGCGCCATCTCGGGCACCAGATCGCCTGAGGGCTCGAACGCCTTGTACTCGCCCGGAGGCTTCGTCGTATGCCGCCGCGGCTGGACGGGGATCTCGTGCGCCTCCGGAATTACCACTTTCTCGGTCATGTGCCCGACGCACTCATCAAGCATCAGCATGACCGGGCTGCGGAACTTCTCGGCAAGGTTGAACGCGCGGACGGTCAGCTCGAAGGACTCCTGGGGGGAATTCGGCACGAGCGCGATCATCGGGTAATCGCCGTGCGAGCCGTAGCGCGCCTGCATCATATCGCCCTGTGCAGGGAGAGTCGGCAGGCCAGTCGACGGCCCGCCGCGCTGCACGTCGACGAACACACAGGGCGTCTCGGTCATCGCCGCATACCCGATGTGTTCCATCATGAGCGAGAACCCTGGCCCGCTCGTCACGGTAAACGCCTTCGCGCCCGCCCAGGCCGCTCCCTGAATCGCGAGCGAGCTGGCGAGCTCGTCTTCCATCTGCACGAACAGCGCACCGATCGTCGGTGCGCGGTGTGCGAACCTCTCGACAACTTCGGTCGAAGGGGTAATCGGATACCCGGCGGCGAAGCGGGCGCCGGCGGCGATTGCGCCTTCGCAACAGGCCTGGTCTCCGTTCATGAAGTGGACGCCCGTGAACGTCGCCTTCGGATCAGCGGTCATGGCTGTTCCTCTTTTCCGCTACGCGGCGGCAAACTTCGCGCCAAAGATGGCGAAGTCCGGGCAGTACATGCCGCAGAGATCGCATCCCGAGCACTTCTCCGCGCTCACCATATACGGGGCGTGGTAGCCCTTCGAATTGAACGCGGAGGAGAGCGCCAGTACCTTGGTGGGGCAAAACTCGACACAGAAGCCGCAGCCTTTGCAGCGTTCGCTGTTGACAACCACAAAGCCCTTCGGACCAGGCATGGATCCCTCCACGGCTGTGGGGGCAATCCAGGTTCCACGATATTTCAATGAGATGGGCGACGTGGATGCCACCCGGTTGTGCCGTACGCCACAGTTGTGGGTGATCTCGCGCACCTCCACGTCCGCTTAGTGGCCCGCGTCATGTTATTCGATGCGGATCCTGTTGCTGGTCGCCATCGCCGCCGGGCTGAGCCATGCGGGTGTGATTCAGGGCGTCGCCGTCGAAAACGCCTCGAGCGTTCCGCTGGCTCGCACACGCATCAAGCTCCAGAGGGTCGGTGGCAGCTCGGGTCTGACGCCCGTCAGCAACCTCATCGCAGGCCCCATGGGGCAGTTCGTCTTTACCGGGCTGAGCGAAGGCCTGTATGTCGTCTCCGCAGTTCGACCCGCCTATGCAGAGACGGTATACGTGGGAAAACCCGGCGACAGCCGCACGAGCCTGGTGCGAGTCGGGAGGGACTCGGACCCCTTTGCCGAAGTGCGGGTCAGGCGTCTCGGCGTCATTACCGGGCGCATCGTCGACGAGAACCGCGTCGGGATTCCCGGGGTGAATGTGCTCGCGTACTCGGCTTCGATTCCGCTGCGGGTGGTCGCACAAGGCAAGACGGATGATCGCGGCGTTTATCGCGTGTTCGGCCTGCCCAAAGGCAAGTACTATGTGCGGAACGCGCCGCAGCAGCTCGATGATGGGCCGGGGCTGCTGCCGACGTTCTTTCCCCACGGCACGATGGCCAAAGACGCGGTGATGGTTGGCGTCGACCTCGATCGCGAGACGACCGATGTCGATATCGTGCCGATGCATGGCACGCTATTCACCCTCAGCGGCACGGTTACCTGCACGCAGGGGATGGCAAATGTTGTGCTGACGTCGGATACCGGCCGCAGAGAAACACGAGTGCCGTGCGGTGGAGCTTTCAGTTTTCGCGATCTCGCTCCTGGCGAGTTCGAGCTTCTGGGTTTCCAGCCGGAGGAGAGGGTTTCGTCGTGGATTACGCTCGCCGCTGACCGGGATCGTGAAATCAAGCTTCAG
>DASSSG010000276.1:0-10006 GCA_035708545.1 Bryobacteraceae bacterium
CGGGCGCGGGCCGGGAGCCGCGCTCGGCATTACGAACCAGCGCGAAACAACCATTGTCTGGAGTCGCCGCACGGGCGAGCCGATCGCGCCCGCGATCGTCTGGCAGTGCCGCCGCACGGCGGAGCAGTGCGCCGAACTGACGCGCTCCCGGCACGCGGCCGAGATCACATCGCGCACCGGTCTTGTCGTCGACGCGTATTTTTCGGCGACGAAGATCGCCTGGATACTCGACCACAACCCCGATGCGCGCGCTCGTGCCCGGGACGGCGAACTGCTGTTCGGCACGGTGGACACCTGGCTCATCTGGAAACTGACCAACGGCGCGGTTCATGCGACGGATCACACGAACGCCTCGCGCACCATGCTGATGAATCTCGAATCGGGCGACTGGGATGACACGCTGCTTTCGATATTTGACGTGCCCCGGGCGATGCTCCCGCGGATCATGCCTTCGTCAGGGATAATCGGCGAAGCTGCGCCCGAGCATCTCGGCCAGTCGATCCCGATTGCCGGCATCGCAGGCGATCAGCAGGCCGCGCTCGCCGGGCAGGCCTGCTGGCGGCCTGGCCTCGCGAAAAACACGTACGGCACAGGATGTTTCGCCCTGATGCATACCGGCGGCAAGCGCCCGGTTTCGCGGAACCGTCTCCTCGCCACCCGATCAACATCGCGCACCGCCGCGCCGCAGTATGCCATCGAAGGCAGCGTGTTCGTCGCCGGCGCGGCCGTGCAGTGGCTCCGGGACAAGCTCGGGCTCATCACCACCGCCGCGGAAACGGCGGCAATCGCGGCATCAGTGCCGGACACAAAAGGCGTGTATTTCGTGCCCGCGTTTGTCGGCCTGGGCTCGCCGCACTGGGACGCGCGCGCGCGCGGCATCATCTCCGGTCTCACGCAGGCCGCCGGGCGAGCCGAGCTCGTGCGGGCCGCGCTGGAAGCGATTGCGTACCAGACGCGCGAGCTTGTGGATGCCATGCAGGCTGACAGCGGCGCCGCTCTGAAGCAGCTCCGGGTCGACGGCGGCGCTTCCGCGAACGATTTCCTGACGCAGTTTCAGGCCGACATCCTGGGGTGCGAGATCGCGCGCCCGGCCGACGTCGAAACAACCGCGCTCGGCGCGGCGTTTCTCGCGGGACTGGCGACGGGTATCTGGCAGAGCACCGAAGAGCTCGAGGCGCTCTGGGGCATCGATCGGGTGTTCACGCCCGCGATGCCGCAGGCTCGCCGCGAGGAGCTGTTTGCGGGATGGAAAGATGCCGTCGCGAGGGCGCGCTCAGTCGATGCGGCGAAGCACCACGGCTGAGTTCTTGCTGCCGAAGGCTATGCAGTTCGCGACTGCGTGCTCGATCTCCGCACGGCGTCCGAGGTCGCACACGTAGTCCAGATCGCACTCGGGATCGGGCACGTCCACGTTCAGCGTGGGGGGCAGAACGCCGTCGCGCATCGCGAGCAGCGTCGCCGCGACGCCGGCCGCGCCGCAGGCTCCCTGGGGGTGCCCGATGATGCTCTTGAGGGCGGATCCGGGCAGCCGCCGGGCATGCCTGCCGAAGGCGAGCTTCACCGCGCGGGTTTCGATTCGATCGTTCAGCTCCGTGGACGTGCCGTGATAGTTGAGGTACTGCACGTTGCAGGCACAGATGCGCGCTTCGCGCAGCGCGAGTTGAATGGCGCGCGCGGGCTCCTCTCCGCACTCCTCGAGGCGCACGCGGTGGTATGCCTCGCACGTCGATCCGTAGCCGGCGATCTCTCCATAAATGTGCGCGCCGCGGGCCCGTGCGCGCTCCAGTTCCTCGAGCACGAAGAACCATGCGCCTTCGGCGATGACAAATCCATCGCGATCTCTCGAAAAGGGGCGCGATGCGCGCGCGGGTTCGGCATTCCAGCTCGCGGTCATGATGCGCATGACCTGAAAACCGCGGATGATCAGGGGTGCGATCGGCGCGTCGACACCGCCGGCGACGATCACATCGATCACGCCGGACGCGATGGAGCGGAACGCATAACCGAGAGCGTCGGTGGACGAGGTGCAGCCGGTGGAAATCAGATGGCTGAATCCGCGGAAGCCGAAGCGCATGGACACTTCGCTCGCGAGCGTTCCGGGAGTCGACGTCGGAATGACATACACACTGCACTCCTTCTGCCGGCCCTCGTAGTACAGCCTGTACTGCTGTTCGGTGAAGTCCTGGCTGGCGCCGCCGGAGCCGACGATCACGCCGATGTCGCGCAATTGGTCGCGGCACATTGCGGCGGGATTGAGGTCCGCATCGGAAAGCGCTTCCGCGGTCGCCGCGACCGCAAGCGGGACGCAGCGCGAAACGTGCTGGCGGTCCTTCGCGGGCACCCAATGTCGCTCGTCGAGATCGACCACTTCGCCCGCGATCTGCACGGCGAGCTTTGCAGGATCGAAACTGCGGATGCGTCGAACACCGCTGACGCCGTTCCGGGTGGCTTCCCAAAAGCGTTCGCGTCCTGTTCCGTTCGGACTCACCGCGCCGATGCCGGTGATCACAACTCTGCGCATTTCTCCCACTGGGTACTATGTCAGCATGCCCGACCGGGTGCGCGAAAAACTTCTCGACGCGCTCATTGGGTCTTGAGTTGGGCATCATCGGCGGGATTCTCATGCTGGTGTGGTATGCCCTGATCGCGCCCGTGCCTGGGCAACCGTGGTGGACTTGGCGCGTATCAGACGACGGTAGGCTTTCGCGGTTCTCGGCAGGGCGCGCAGTGGTCACATGATGGTCAGCCGTTATGGCTTTGCATACAAGTATCGCCGACAGACCTGCTTCAGGGACTGAGCGGCTGTAGCGGCTGTAGCGGCTGGCGGCTGTCAAGGGGCCTGACAAACATCGAAGATGAAAGCATAATCTTCGCGGATGGTACCTACATCCGCCGAGATGGAGGACAAGACGAGCGGTCGTACTCGGACGTCCAGGGAGGGGATTGCCACACCCCGTGCAATCGCCAGCGGAAAGTGCTGGTGGGTCGGAAGCTGTGTCGTTCAGCAGCTTGCCCAGATCTGCAGCGGTGGAACGTGCGTAATCGACATAATATGGTGCACCGACGGCTCGTCGTACAGCGGCTATTCGTGCTCCTGTTAATGCCTTTGAAGGACGAAAGGAACACGCTATGAGTACGGCAGCCTCCTCTGCTCTCACATTAGCCGCTCTCATCGTGAGCGCACAGACACTAACAGCCAGTACGCGGCAGTTGTCGCTGAAATGGCCTGAAGAACGGGTTATCGGGGAATGTTCGTCTGGGCAAGTTCGTATAGACTTCGTCGCTGATTCGAAAAACGTGCCCACGTGGATACTTGGGGTCGAGGCGGATCAAGCCTCGGGAAAGATTGCCGGCTCGGCCGCGGTGCAGGAGCCGCTCGAAGCTATTACACAAGGGGCAAACGCATACACGGCCATCCCTGGCCTTCTCAGAACAGCAGGTGTATGCGGGTTCACCGTTGATCTGCGGCAAGCGCGAGGCCGCGTTGTCCTGTTGCACGTCAGCGTGCCGAAAGGCACAATACTCCAAACCGTGCGTAACGAGCAGATCCAACTGATGTCCCCGACAGAACCCGGCCTGTTGATATCCAATGATCGGATTCTCAGCACGGATGGCCGCGGGATGATGGTCCGCGCGCACGGAATAATGGCTGTCACCTCAAACGGCGGAACAGCCGAAGTTTCCAGGAACAATTCTGGTCAGCTGTTTGTCACTCCCTTCGGCTGGCGCACGCACTTGACGGAAACGACATCGCTTCGGTTTGTCAGCGGGGCAACAGGCCGCTGTTGCTCTACCGCACCTCGGATCATCCATGTAAGCTGCCTGGTCGATGAGAACGGCGTTTTATATGTCGAGAATATAATGAATGCACCGCCGGATCTTACAGCCAGAATTTCGGACGAGCTGAGAGGGGTAACGATTAAGCCTTTCCGCTTCGAGGACAAACCGGTCACTGTTCGCGGCATTTTCACGATTCTTGTGACTGCACAAGGCGACCTTTACCTGGGGTATTGACTCCGCGAGGAGGCGGTTTAGCCGCCTCCTTCCTTGATCCCTAATTCACCGGCACGTCAGTTTTCTGCGCCGCAGCATCTATTATAATCACGATTCTGGAAAGATCGCGTTGCTACCGACAGTTGAACATGAGAATTATCCTGGTAGCGTGGAAAACGGACACGATCGATTTTTCACTCCTGCTTGAGCCGCTGGGTGGCCAGCCGCTCCTTGCGTACTTGGGCGAATGGCTCAAGAGTGAAAATCACGACGGCGAAAACGTACTCGCGGGCAGCCATTGCCGCGATGAAGTTCACTTCGTCGACTTTGCGGCACGTTACAATATAATTTGGTTTGCCGCAACTGGCATCCAGCCTATTCACGTCCTCCTGGAGACTGCAAGCTATTTTCGCGCGCGTGATATCACGCTCGTGCCACCTGCGAGTATTCTCTGCCCGCGCACCCTGCTCTTACACTTAGGGGCCTTGCACCGAGACAGTGCTGCTGACGCGACACTTGTCCGTGGCTTCCCGACCGGCGCGTGCCCGGAAGTATATTCGACGAGGCTGCTCACTGATCTGGACCGTGTTCACACTTACGGGCTACCTGCTCAGCCGAGAGGTCTGATCGAGCGCCTGATGGCTGCGTCCGCGCAGACTCACACGGAGCTTCCTTTCGAAATTCGCCTCACATGGCTCGAAGCCTCAAGGTTTTATTCGACACCTCCGCAGGAACTCTCATCGGCCGTATCCCTGGCTACACCTGGCGATCTGAAGATCGTGAGTCGCGTGCTCAGCGCGCCCGCTGATCTCGTTTCTGATAATTCAACTTTACTCATGAAGTACAAGCAGGAACTCGTCTTTGCCGCACGGACGCGTGCATCTGTTCAAGGTTCAAGGTGCCGGATGCGACGAACAAATAATAGAGCCAGGAGGCCCCGAATACTCTTCGTTAGTGGCACTTCAGGTTTTGGTGGCGCCGAACAGATCCTGTGCACGACTGCGGGAGCTGCCGCGGAGTATGCCAGCTGCACGGCCATCGTACCGTTTCGGGGAATCCTCACGGATACTCTTGCGCAGAGGGGCGTAGGCGTTATCTGCCCTGACGAGGACTTCACCATTAGCGCGGTCGCGAATGTCACGTTCGCGGAATCCGTTTTTCATCATGTGAATCCGGAGGTCGTCCATCTGAATGGTGTATCAGGGTTTCCGGTGCTTGCGGCAGCCTGGAGGCGTCGAGTACCCATTGTTCAGCATGTTCACGTACCTGAGTTGCGCGGCTATGAAGAACAGCTAGTTAGCTCCAATTCTATTATCACGGTTTCTAATTTTGTACTTTCAAGGCTCAAATTGCTGGACGTCGACTTAGATCATGCAGAAGTCGTGTACAACGGGATCGATACACAGCGATTCAATCCCGGGCGCCTTGACAAATTAGCTATGCGTCATAAGTATGCACTTCCGCTTTTGGCGCCGGTCGTCCTGATCATCGCAAGATTCGCCTGTAATAAGCGGTATGACCGCATGATCAGGGTACTCGCAACTGTCGGAGAACAGATACCCGACCTTCGCGTCGTCATTGTAGGCGAACCGCTCGGGTCCCCGGATACATACCTACCGTCCTTGAGAATGTTGCATGATACCGGATTGAAGGCTCGGACCTCTTTCCATCGCTGTGTTCGGGATATCGAGGAGCTCGAAACCGCCGCCGATGTATTATTGCTTTTGTCAGAAGATGATCCGCTGGCGACGTGCATCCTGGAAGCCATGTCTTTGTCATTGCCGGTGATCGCAACGGCGAGTGGCGGTACGCCGGAACTTATTGAGCACGACTCAACCGGCTACCTGGCTTCACCAACGGATACTGATCCGGATGTCGCGGCATTAGTGATCCGAGTACTGAGAGATCCTGCTTTGCGGGCACGTATTGGCGCCCGTGCTCGATCGGAGATTATTGCGAGGTTTTCCAGCGAGCGGTTCGCCAGCAATATTCGCCGAATACATCTGCAAGCGTGCATGGGGGCGTCCAACACTCGGGCTAAAAGTGTAGCGCGGAATTCTATTGGATACGGCATGGCTGAGGGGATGACCGGCGCATGGGGCCAATGAACGGTGATGAGAATCTTGACATCAAATTCCAGGCGCCCGGATATGGTCACGTCCGTCGCTGGGCTGCTAAGCCCTGCGCATGTTCTATGATGCTTTTGATGCTTTTGAGCGCCGATCCGGCCATCCGTTCCGTGTGACTGCCGAAGGGCGAACTTCACGGCGCGCTTCTCGATCCCATCATTCAGCTTCGGGAGGCGTCGAAGCCGGCAATACGCCGCACGTCGCCGACGCGGTATCCGGTGGCTTCCCAAAAGCGTTCGCGTCCTGTTCCATTCGGACTCACCGCGCCGATGCCGGTGATCACAACTCTGCGCATTGTTTCACTCGGTACCATGTCATCATGCCCGACCGGGTGCGCGAAAAACTTCTCGACGCGCTCATTGGGCTTGAGTTGGGCATCATCGGCGGGATTCTCATGCTGGTGTGGTATGCGCTGATCGCGCCTGTGCTTGGGCAGCCGTGGTGGACGGTCCCGAACCTGCTTGGCTCGAAATATTACGCTGCGCGCGTAGTACGGTCAGGCCCCGGATTCGTAACGGTCTCCGGGTCCGCGCTTCACCTCGTGATGGCGGGCGTGGTGGGAGGATTCGCGGGTCTGCTCACACCAGGGAATCGTCTTGTCGGGCTCGGAGTCGCCCTGGCCTGGTATCTCGCGGGTTATTTTTACCTCTGGAAGCGGGCATCGCCTATGCTGCCGGACTACGCGTGGCAACCGGTGCTGGCGGCCGGGTATTTCATATACGGTTCGGTCCTCGGGTACCATCACCAGACACGAGCCCGCGGAACCCCGATGTAACGCAACGGCCTTGACTTACGTCTCGGCGGGCAGCACGATGGAGTGCAGGAGGCGCAAAGTGACATCGATCCTACAGTTGTCGGCGCTCGCTGCGATTTTCGCAGGCGCCGCAACGGCCCAGGTGGCCATCTCCGCACGTGCCGGGATGGTTCACCACACCGAAGGCAAGGTTTTCGTCGCCGACAAAGAAGTCGTCTCCAGGACCACGGAGTTTCCGGAGGTCAGGGAAGGCCAGGAGCTCCGCACCGAAGAGGGCCGGGCCGAAGTGCTGCTGACACCGGGAGTCTTTCTTCGCATCGCGGAGAACAGCGCCTTCCGCATGGTGTCGAGCCGGCTGTCCGATGTCCGCGTTGAGGTGCTCCGCGGGTCCATCATTATCGAAGCCGCCGAAATCGCGAAAGACAACTCGATAACCGTGCTGTTCCGCGATGCCGAGATCGCGCTCCGCAAGCACGGTGTTTACCGCGTCGACGCGGAGCAGAACCTGGTTCGTGTCTATGACGGCGAAGCTGTCGTCGCGCGCGGCGGCCAGTCCGTCACTCTGGGCCAGTCTGTCACTCTGAAGGATGGCCGGCAGACGCTGATCACCGGCGTGCTCGCCGTGGAGAAATTCGACACGAAGGTCGGCGACGCGTTCCTGCGCTGGGCCGCGCGGCGCGCCGAGTATGTTGCTGTCGCGAATATGTCGGCTGCCCGCTACATCGGCAACTCGGACAGGCGCAGCCGCTATAACGGCTGGTACTTCAATCCGTATTTCGGCTGTTTCACGTATCTGCCCGGCTCCGGCATCTATTCGAGCTGGTTCGGCCCGCGCTATTATTCCGTGCGCACCAACTGGATCGCGACACAGCCGCGATATAGTCCGGGGGGCGGCGGCGGAGCCTGGGCGGGATCCCAGATGCCCACCCCGAGCTTTAACCGCGATTACGGCTATTCGACCGTGCCGAGCAGTTCCGCGCCTTCCTACTCCGGGAACTCAGGCGCATCGAGTTCGCCCGGGCCGGCAGCCTCGAGCGACGCGAGCCCGCGCGGCGGCGAAGCGACATCGCCCAGAGGCGATTCGGGCGGCCGCGGGCGCTGACGCGACTTTCAGGTGAAGCTTACGTTCTGGGGCGCCGCCCAGACCGTTACCGGGTCCATGCATCAGGTGACGGTCGGGGGGCGCCATTATCTTCTCGACTGCGGCACGTATCAGGGACGCCGCAGGGAAGCGCGTGAACGGAATCTGCATCTGCCGTTTGCGGCATCGCGCATCGAGGCTGTCCTGCTTTCGCACGCCCACATCGATCATTCGGGCAATCTTCCCACGCTCACGAAGAACGGCTTTCAGGGGCCGATCTGGTCCACACCGGCAACCTGCGATCTGTGCGAGCCGATGCTGCTCGATTCGGCATTTCTGCAGGAGAAGGATGCGGTTTTTCTGAACAAGCGTGCCGGGCGGCGCAAGCTGCTGCTCGGTCCTGAACACTCGACCGATCAGATCGAGCCGCTGTATACCACCGAGGATGTCGAGCGGATGCTGCCGTTGTTCAAACGCGCGCAGATTCGCACGCCATATGAGGTCGGCCCGGGGCTGTCGTATGAGTCTTTCGATGCCGGCCACATGCTGGGTTCGACTTCGATGCTGCTCGACGCTCGCGAGAACGGCTCGCGTGTGCGGCTCGCGTTCTCGGGCGACGTCGGCCGCGTGAACCTGCCGATCATCCCCGACCCCGAACCGTGTCCGGAAGCAGATTATCTGATCCTCGAAAGCACGTATGGCGGCAGACTGCATCAGCCGCTCGAGCGCGCGGCGGGCAAGCTGGGAGACGTGATCCGGCGCACGGCTGCACGCGGCGGCAAAATCATCGTACCCGCCTTCGCCGTCGGCCGCACGCAGCAGCTCGTGCTCATGCTGCACCAGCTCACCAACGCCGGCCGAATCCCGGCGATTCCGATCTTTGTCGATTCGCCGCTGGCGGCAAAGACGACGGCGGTGTTTCGGAAACATGCGGAAGCCTGGGACGCGGAGACCAATGCGCTCGCCGGCAATGGCAACGATCCGTTCGGTTTTCGCCGCCTGCGCTTCACGGATGACGTCAACGAATCGAAGGCCCTTAACCAACTGCGCGGGCCTTTTCTCGTCATCTCGTCATCGGGCATGTGCGAAGCCGGCCGCATCCTGCACCACCTGCGCAATAACATCGAGGACCCGCGGAACACAATCCTGATCACCGGCTATCAGGCGGAAAACACACTCGGCCGGAAGATCGTGGACAAGCAGCCGGAGGTTCCGATTTTCGGCGAGCCGCATCGGCTGCGGGCCGAGGTCGTGAAGCTGAACGAGCTGAGCGGCCACGCCGACCAGCGGGAGCTGGTCGCGTGGATTCGGCCGGTCGCGCGGCGGCTCAAAGCGGTGTTCCTGGTGCATGGCGAGCCCGCGCAGCAGACGCCGCTCGCGGAGGCCATTCGCCAGGAGTTCGGGATCACGGTTCACATCCCCGCGCGCGGGAACTCGTTCGATCTGACCTGACGGCAGGCCTTCGAGGGCGGGTCGCCGGCCATATAAACTGGCCTACGCCGATGTGCTCGCTTAAGACGCTCTGTCTGATTGTGCCCGCGCTCGCCGCCGCCGTCTCCGCAACGCCTGCACCTCATGCCGTTCCGACATTTGAATCGCTCGGCCTCTACTACACGCGCCCGGTGGCGCAAAACGGCTGCAAAGTGCGCTACCGCGGCCCCGGCGCGGAGTGGCGGGAGGGATACCCGCTCGTCTACGATACGCGCGAACAGCAGTATCGTGGATCGCTGGTCGGTCTGACACCGAAAACGAAGTACGAGATTCGTTTCGAGTGCGACAGCGAAAGCGTCGATCTCGAGGCCAGCACTCTCGATGAACAGTTTCCGATCGGGAAAATCACGCGGCTCGACGGCGGCAGAACCGACCAGCCACTGATTATCCGTGAAGGCGGCACCGCCGAAGCCTGGCACCTGGTTACGCCGGCGAGCGGAACAAAGTTCGTAAGCGACGTCTTCAACGCCGCCGACTACAACGTCGTCGTGGAGGCCGATTACGTGATCCTGCGCGGTCTCGAGCTAAGAAACGCGGCCATTCATGGCGTGTTGGTAC
>DASSSG010000277.1:0-13944 GCA_035708545.1 Bryobacteraceae bacterium
CCGGCCCCACAGGTTCCGGCAAGACGACGACGCTCTACGCCTCGCTCAGCGAGATCAAGAATGACGAAGACAAGATCATTACGATCGAAGACCCGGTCGAATACCAGATCAAGGGCATCACGCAGATTCCGGTCAATGAGAAGAAGGGGCTGACGTTCGCCCGCGGCCTCCGCTCCATCCTGCGTCACGATCCCGACAAGGTCATGGTGGGCGAAATCCGCGATCATGAAACCGCGCAGATCGCGATCAACGCCGCGCTGACCGGCCACCTGGTCTTCACGACGGTTCATGCCAACAACGTGCTCGACGTCCTCGGCCGCTTTCTGAATATGGGCGTCGAACCATACAACTTCGTCAGCGCGATGAACTGCATTCTCGCGCAGCGGCTGGTGCGTGTGATCTGCGAGCACTGCAGGAAGCGCGTGCGCTATGAGGACGATTATCTGCGCGAGAGCGGCCTCAATCCGGACGAGTGGCGCCAGATCCCGCTCTATGAGGGCTCGGGATGTTTTGAGTGCGGCGGCACGGGCTTCCGGGGCCGCACTGCGATTCACGAACTGCTCGACATGACCGAACGCATCCGCGAAATGATTCTCGAGAAGCGCGCCACCTCCGAAATCCGCCGTGTCGCGCGCGAGGAGGGCATGACCTTTCTGCGCGAATCGGCGATCGAGAAAGCGCGGCTCGGCGTCACAACGCTCAGGGAGATCAACAAGGTCACCTTCATCGAAGGCTGACACTCGCTCGCGATGTTCGCCGGACTCAAACATCTGCTGACGGAGCCGCCGCCCGACTACGCCTTTGAGCTGTCGGAGAGCGGGATCGCCTGGGCTCGGCCCGGCGCCCCCGCGCAGCCGAGCTTCGAAAAGCTGGAACCGGAAGTTCTCTCCGTATCGCCGCTGCGCGACAACGTGCTCAAACCGGAACTGCTGCGGGACCGTATCAGCCGCATCGCGGGTCCGAACGGCTCCCGCAAACGCCGGCGCGCTGTCATGATTCTGCCCGATTTCTGCGCCCGCGTGGCTGTGCTCGATTTCGACACCTTCCCGAAAGAGGAAAACGAGCAGATGTCGCTCGTGCGCTTTCGTATGAAGCGGAGCGTTCCATTCGATTTCGAATCGGCGATGATTCGCTACCACGCGCAGACGGACCCGGCGACAAACCGGATCGAGTTGATCGTGGTCGCCGCCGCGCTCGACATCATCGCGCGCTACGAAGCGCCGTTCCGCGCGGCCGGCCTGCATGCCGGCCATGTCACAACCTCCACACTCGCCGCGCTCGAGCTTGACGGACGCACGGGCGTGTCGCTGCTGGCGAAGCTCAGCGGCCGAGTGCTCACGGCGGCCGTGCTGAAGAACGGCGTACTCCGAATGCTCCGCACGGTGGAACTGCACGCGATCAGTCACGAGGAGATCATGGCCGTGCTGTTCCCCACGGCAGCTTACGTGGAGGACGAACTGGAAACACGGCCTGAGCGCCTGCTCGTCTGCGGTATCGAGACCCGTCTTGCGGGGCACGTGGCGGAGGAGCTGGGCGTCGCCTGCGAACCGCTGAAGTCGCGCTGGGGCGCGCCCGCGGAATACAATGCCGGCCTGCTCGGATACCTGGAGTCGGTCAGATGAGAATCCCGGTCAATCTCGCAAGCGAGCCGTTCCGGCGAGACCGGCCTCTGATCGTCGGCTCCGTAGCCGCCGGGCTGGTGCTGATCGGCACGCTCGCGATGTTCACGTTCATCGCGCTCCGCGAGCGCGAGCATACGGCCGAAGCAAGGGAGACGCTCGCGCGCCTGAATGCGCAGCTTCGAACCCTCGCGTCCGAGCAGGCAAAGCTCGACAGCATCCTGCGGCAGCCGCGTAACGCCGAAGTGCTGGACCGCAGCGAATTCGTGAACTCGCTGCTGCTGCGCAAGGGCGTGAGCTGGACGAAGATATTCGAGGATCTGGAAGTCGTGGTTCCGCACAACATTCGCGTCATTCAGGTTCGGCCGCAGATCAACCCGAAAAACGAGCTGCTGCTCGACATGATCGTCGGCGCGCAGGCGGGAGAGAACATTCTCAACCTGCTGATGCAGCTCGAAGCGTCTGACGTTTTCGGCGCCACCACTATCCACAGCATCCAGCCGCCGTCCCAGGCCGATCCGCTGTATCGTTACCGCGTGAGCGTGAGATATGCGCAGAAGCTTTAGTTCCGCGCTGGGGCTGCCGGCAAACTGGACGCGCGAGCCGCGCATTGTGGCGCGGCTCGTTCTCGGAGCGTTGCTGCTCGGCAACCTGATCGCCGCGTGGGCGGTGTTCTCGCCGGTCGGCGGATCGGCCGAGGAGATTGACGCTCAGATCGCGGCAGTACGCGCCCAGATTGAGCAGCGGCGCATGGCTGTCGACCGGCTGCGCACGATCAGCTCCCGCGTCGAGCAGGGACGCTCGGCCACCGACGAGTTCATGCTGAGCCATTTCATGACGCGTCGTACGGCCTCTTCGACGATCGTGAGCGAGCTGATCCGCGTAGCGAAGGAATCCGGCATGAAGGCCAGGGAACATTCGTTCGCCTTCGATCCGATCGAGGGCACTGAAGATCTGACCATGATGACGGTCACGGGGACTTACGAGGGCACGTATGGCGACCTGCTGCAGTTCATCAATCGGCTGGATAAGTCAGCCCGCTTCCTCATTATCGATACCCTCACCGCGAGCCCCGCGCAGGGCACGGGCAACCTGACGATCAGCATCAGAATGAACACGTTCGTCCGCGAGGAGACGGCGAATCTTGCGCCGGCGACGGCGGCGCTCGCCCAGGGAGTCGCGCGGCCATGAAGATAACGCTCGGCACGAACGAGCCGAAGAAGATCGCGATTCTGGCGGGGCTGGTCGTCGTCGGTGGCGTCGTGCTGTGGATGAACTCGGGTGCTGGTGACGTTCCACCGGCGCGCCCGAGCGGCCCGCGGCCTGCCGTGCCGCTCGTGGCGCCGAAGCGTCCTCCGTCGACGCCCGCTGAAGCCCCGGCCCGCCCGCGCCCCGGCAGCCGCCAGCGCCAACTGCAGGAGTTCCGTCCGTCGCTGAAGCCCAGAAAGCCCGAGGAACGGCCCGATCCGCTGGCGCTGGACCCTGCCCTGCGTCTGGATCTGCTTGCGAAACTCCAACAGGTGAACGTGGAAGGCGCACATCGCAGCATTTTCGAATTCGGCACGCCTCCGGCGCCCAGGCCGGTCGCCTCCGAAGCGAAGAAGCCGACGGTACCCTCGCCCATCATCGACCCGGCCAGGCCCAAAGAAGACGAACCGCCGAAACCTCCGCCGCCGCCAAAGATCCCGCTTAAGTTCTACGGCTTCACTACGGCGCAAATGCAGCAGGGAAAGAAGCGCGCATTTTTCGTGGAAGGCGATTGCAGCAGCGCGGCAGCGGATTGCGCAGTTCACATTGTGAACGAAGGCGATGTGGTCAAGCGGCAGTACCGGATCGTCCGGATCGGCGTAAACTCGGTCGTGGTGGAGGATATCGATCACAAGAACCAGCAGACACTGCCGCTCGAGGAGGCTCCCGTTGGCTGATCGGCGTCAGGAATCCGGTTTTGCGCTGCTGTTTGTCTTCGCGCTGGCGGCGGGAATCGCGGTCATGCTCTACATGCAGCTGCCGCGCGCCGCCTTTGAGGCACAACGCATGCGCGAGCAAATGCTGATCGACCGCGGCGAACAGTATAAACGCGCGATTCAGCTGTTCGTGGCGAAGAACCGCCGCTATCCGGCAACTATGGACGAGCTCGAGAAGATGGGCAGTGTCCGTTTCCTGCGCAGGCGGTACAAGGACCCAATGACGGGCGAGGACGAGTGGCGTATCATCCGCGTAGACAGTACCGGCCGGCTCATCGATTCAAAGGTGCAGAAGGCCGAGGGCGAGAAGAAAGACCAGTACCAGAACACCTTCATCTCGGAAGGACCGGCCATCGGCTCGACGCCGGCGACTACGGGAGCGGCCGGCGGCGCTAACGTCGTGCTGCGCCGGCGCCCGAGCGACAGCATGCCCATTGGGACGGGCGAAGTCCCGCCTGCACCCGAGCAGCAGCCGGGGACGCAGACTCCCGTGCCGCCTGGCATGCAGATGCAGCCGGGCCTGCCGGGGCAGATGCAGTCCGGCCTGCAGGGTCAGCTACAGCCGGTACCCCCCGGCGGCATGCTTCAGGGTCAGCTGAATCCGCAGCAGCCGGGGCAACCGATGCAGCCCGGACAGATTCCTTTGCAGGGTCAGGCGTACCCCGGTCAGCCGGGAGCTCAGGGACAACCCGCATATCCGGGACAGCCGTTCCCCGGCCAAACGGGCGCTCCGGGGCAACCGGTGTATCCGGTGTATCCGGGGCAGCCGCTGCCGGGGCAACCGGGAGCCCAGGGCCAGCCCGTCTATCCGGGGCAACCCCAGCCTGGATACCCAGCGCAGCCGTATCCGGTGCAGCCGGGCGCGCAGCCCGGCATGATACCGCAGATGGGGCTACCCGGCCAGCCACAGATACAGGGCGCAATGATGCCTGGGCAGACATATCCGCAGAATCCGGCGCAACAGCTGGGACGCCCCGCGCCCGGTTACGTCGCGGGCAATGCCGCCATGCCCGATAATCCGGCTTTGCGCGCGGTCATGGGACAGATCTATGGACCGCGGCCACAGGGCGCGCCGCAGCCGGGCACAGCCGCTGCACCCGGCGGACAGCAGATCGGCGGCGGCATCGCCGGTGTCGCGAGCAAACTCGAAGCCGACAGTATCAAGGTCTATAACGAACGCGAGAAGTACGACGAATGGGAGTTCATCTACGACTTCTCGAAAGACAGAAGGCGTGGCGGCGCCATCGGGCAGGGCCAGCAGGGTCAGGGCGCCCGGCCCAACCAGCCCAACACTCCGGGTACGCCTGGGCCGCAGCAGCCACCACCGGCGAAACCGTAGGTCGACTCGAGCTTCGTTCGCCTGCGATAGGATGCGGTGCATGATCCGCCGGGGCATCCTCGTCGCCGCCGTGATACCGCTCGCGCTCCACGCGGCCACTTACTATGTGGACGCGGACGCCGGCAAGGACGCGAACAGCGGCGCCTCACCGGCCACCGCCTGGAAAACGCTGGACAAGGTCAACACCACCGCCTTCTCGCCGGGCGATCGCATCCTGCTCAGGAGCGGTTCGGTGTGGCGCGAGCAGCTCGCGCCGAAGAGCTCGGGCAGGGAGGGCGCGCCGATCATTATCGACCGCTACGGCAAGGGCCCACCTCCGCGCATCGATGCCGGTGGTAAGGTCGAGGACGCCGTCCGCCTGTTCAACGTCGAGCAGATCGAAGTCCGCCACCTCGAGATTACGAATCACGGCCCCGCGCCTGCGGTACGGCGGGGCGTGCACGTGTTCCTCGATAATTTCGGCGTCGGGAAGCACATCGTGGTCTACGGGTTGTATATCCACGATGTCAACGGCACGAACCAGCACAAGGACAACGGTGGAATTATCTTCCGCACCAATGGCGACAAAAGGCCAAGCCGATTTGACGGCCTGACCATCGAACGCAACATCGTCTGGAAGGTGGATCGTTCCGCCATTGCCGCGCAAAGCTATCACTGGCCGCGAACACGCTGGTACCCGAGCCTCAACGTGGTCATCCGTGACAACTATGTCGACGATGTTGGCGGAGACGGCATCGTGCCGTGGGCGACCGACGCGGCACTGATCGAGCACAATATCGCACGTAACTGCAACCGCCGCGCGAATACGTACAACGCGGGCATTTGGCCGTGGAGCACGGATAACTCTCTTTTGCAGCTCAACGAGGCATCATGGACGCGCACGACGCTCGACGGGCAGGGCTTCGACTCCGACTACAACTCGCGCGGCACGACATTTCAGTACAACTACAGCCACGACAACGAGGGCGGCTTCCTGCTGATCTGCACGCCGGGAAAGCGCGATCCGCGGGAGAACCTCGGAAATCTCGGAACGGTGGTCCGCTACAACATCAGCCGCAACGACCGTGAGCGCATCTTCCATCTGAGCGCGGCGGAAAAGACTCTCGTCGAGAACAACGCCATCTACGTCGGGCCCGGGCTGGGTGTCCAGATGCTCCTCGTTTCGAACTGGAACGGCTGGCCCGATGGCGCCGTTTTCCGCAACAACGACTTTTATGCTGAGGGGACCGCGCGCTACGGCCACGAGGTGGGACGCAGCAAGGACGGAACGTACCGCATGGCTCCCGGTTGGGGACCCGGACGCAATATCGTGTTCGAGAGCAATCGATACTATGGGAACCACCTGGACAGTCCCGAAGACGCCAGGTCCGTTGCACAGCGCCCGGTTGTCGCGCCGAATCTGGACTGGAACGGCCCCGAGTTCGACCCGTCGAAGCCGGACCGATTCGAACGATTCCTGCGCGAGCACCGGCGCTGGATGCTGCGCCTCTTCGAGAAACAGTTCGGAAAGGTCACGCTCGCGAAACCGCAGCGGTTCGAGCGGTGAAGCCATGCGGCCGCGGGCCATTGGATCGGAGAACTGACCAGCAGCGTAGAATGTAATTGAGTCCATGCAGGTCCTTCAGGCCGGCACGCACCGGCTCATTCTGCTCGAGCTCGATCCCGAGTTCATCGCCAATATCGTCAAGCAGGCGGGCTTCGAGTTCACGCTTGAAAACGGCGCGCGCACGATGACGCTCGACGTGAATGCCCCGGGCCGCCGTGCGCCGCTGCTCCTGTTCGATGCCGCCGACCCCGGCAATCTCGGCTGGTTCTCGCGCTGCCAGTTCTATATAGACGGCCATACCGGCAATGTCCTGCAGACGCCGATCTCGATCGGCAATGTCCGCGACCGCTCGGGCCACGTGGTGCCCAACGCGGTCCGCATCCAGATCAGTAAAGAGTTGCCCTCGGGTTTTCGTCTGCCTGGCAAGCAGCCCGTCAGCGAGCAGATGATCTACGCCGTGCTCTACAATCTCCTGAACGCCCTGATGAATGTAGGTGTCGGCGTGTGCGGCAGCTCGGTCATTAAGCCGCTCGCCGGGCGCACGGAAACATTCGGCACGCGCAACTGAAACCGGCTCGGCGCTATCCGACGCGCGAGCGCTGCATGACGACAGCATCCTCCACAGGGTTGTCGTAATACTCCCGGCGTGTGCCGACTTCCGCGAAACCCAGCTTCCGGTAGAGAGTGCGCGCGGAGGCGTTCGACACGCGGACTTCCAGGAACACGTCGGATTCCAACAGCGAGTTGATAAGTACCGTGGCCACACCGGTGCGGCGAAACTCGGGCGCGACTGCGACATTCAGAATCTCGCGCTGATCCTGCGCGACAGGGCGGCTGACGATGAATCCCGCGATCGCCCCGCCCACTTCGGCGACCGCGGTGTCATATCCGAGGTAGGAATCGGCCTCCCAGTGCGCCGACGTGTGTGCGCTGCGTTCGATTGCGTGAATGCGCGCGAGATCCGCCACCGTGCCTCGACGGACAGAGATCGGCCGCGCCGGAAGCAGCTCGTTCCAGAGCGCCCGCTGCAGTTCTGCGATGCGTTTCCAGTCATACTCCGCTTCGGCGCGGGCGCGGGCATTGCGCGCGATGCCTCGCCGGAGTTCGTCATCGCTGAGCAGGAGCTGCACACCCGCGGCGAAATCCTCCGCGGTATCGGCGATCCACACAGACTCGCCGTGGACCAGACCGAGGCCCCCGCAGCCCGAGCTGGTCGAGACGATCGCGCGTTCCATGGCCATGGCCTCGAGCACCTTGAGGTTCGTCCCCGCCGAGACGCGCGTGGGCACGACGACCACGTTGGCCTCGTTGTACAGCGGCCGCACATCACGGACGAAATCAAAGCGGTGGACCCGGGGGTGCTCGGGGCAGGCATAGTACAGCTCCGGATTCTGCCCCGCCACCACAGTCACTTCCACATCGGGCAGCAGCGGCAGGACCTGTTCGGCTAACCAGCGATAAGCGACAACATTCGGGAAATGCGCGAACGATCCAACAAACAGCAGCCGCGCGCCAGGGCGTTCCGGCGCCGGCCGAAAACGTGCGAGGTCCACGCCGTTCGGGATCACCCGCACATGCGGCACGCCCAGCAGCGCCTGATCTTTGGCGGCCATCGCGATAACAGCCCGGTACCGCGCGAGCGCACTCCGCTCGAAGCGCCGCCAGCGCCACCAGTTCCAGCGCGCTGCCGGCGTTTTCTCGCGCGCCAGCACCTGGGCATACAGATCGAACGTGACGTCGTGCTCTACGAGCACGTCTCCCTCATAGGTTGCGAGCTGGGTGTACTCGATCTGCATCAGCTCGATCGCGAACTCGCGCCGGCTTGCGGCCAGGTATCGTTTCACCCATGACGATTTAAATTCGTTCACCTCCGGGGGAAGCAGTGACGCCCACCGCGGCTCCCGGTAGCGCGGCGTCGCAAACAGCACAAGTTTTGCGCAGAGTGACTGCAGAACTTCCAGGTCCGCCGGGTGCTGTACCTGGCCGAAAGCGAACAGGAAAATGTCAAACTGCGGCGCGAGTTCGCGTATCAGGTTGTACATTCGCACTGCGCCGCCGTGGCTCAGTGGGTACGGTGGATACGGAGTCACAATGCCGATACGGCGGCGGCCCGGCGTGGCCGGACGGCCCTCATGCACAACCGCTTCGCGGATCGGCCGCGAGCGATCTCGCTTAAACGGATACAGCCACCACGGTCGCAGGAAGATACGGTCCAACGGCACACCGCGGACAAAGAGACAGGAAGCGATCGCTGTCCGTAATCTCAAATGATGCCGTTCGAGGCGCGAGTTGTACGCGAGGATGCGCGTCGGAGCCAGCCGGAACGCAAGCCTCCGCAGCGGTGCGTACTCCTCATCCGGAGTGAATAAGACGGCCGCCATCGCGATGCGCTTCCGGCTCAGCAGCGCGCGCGCCGATGCGATCTCCTCGAGTCGGATGGTGTAGTGCTCGCGATCGGGAATCAGCCGCCGCACCTCTTCAGCCATTGCTGCCGCAAGCTGCGGCGGCCCCGACAAAAACGCCACTACAACGGCTTCGGGCTCTTTGCCGAGGAGGTCGAAGACCCAGCGCTTAAGCCGCTGCCTCACGAACCTGATTGAGCGCCGGGCGAAGCACCGCGACTGACGCGAGGGGCATCACGGCAATTACCCAGCACGCCGCCGCCCAGCCGTAACGCTCGCTCCAGTCGCCGATGAGCGGCGCGAGAAAGGCCTGCATGAAGCCGTACGACCCGGTGAGGCACGACACCGCAAACGCCGCTCGTGCCGAGCCGAACAGATCGAGTGGCAGCGCATAGTAATTAACGCTCATACACGTGACCCAGAACAGTCCTGAACAGATCGCCGCGGTAGCCAGCGCCGGAGTGGGCGCCAGCGGAGCAGCGACTGTGCTCACCACCGCGATGGCGCCGATCAGGCCGACTCGAAGGCGAGCCCGCAATACCGCCACACCCGACCGGATCAGCCGCCGAGCAAGCCACCCGCCGAACAGGCCGCCAGCGGTGGCAAAAACCGGTGGTATCCACGCATATCGCTGGTTCACTTCAGCCGCCGGCAGGCGGTACTCGGAAACCAGGAACAGGGTCGTCCAGTTGAACCAGAGGCTGTACACGGTCATTGACAGCGCGTTCGCAGCGACCAGCAGGGCAAGCCTCCGATCGCGCAGGAGCACACGGAAGCCCCGGTCGTGTACTTCTACGGGTTCCGGAAGCGCGGAAGCGCGGCGCGCCACTGCGAACCACAGCGGCAACCACATGATCCCGAGCGCACCCGAGGCGACGAAAGCGGCGGGCCAGCCGTAGCTTCGCTCGGCCCACACGCTCAGCAGCGGCGCGGCGGTGCTGCCCACCGTGATGCCCACCTGATTCAGCGCGGTGCCGACTGCACGGTCCTTCGCCTCCAGATACCGTGCGAAAGCTTTGCCGGTCGCCGGAATACCGCCCGCTTCGGCGGTTCCGAGCGCAGCGCGACAAAGAAGCAACCCTCCGAAGGTGCTGACCAGCCCGGTTGCCGCATTTGCCAGTGACCAGAAGGCGACGACAAACGCGGCTCCGTTCATCACGCCCAGGCGATCAATCACGAGACCCATGACCGGCGATGCGGCGGCATAGCAGATGGAAAAGACCGCGATGATGGTCGCGTACTCCCGATTCGACAGGTTGAAGTCGGCTCGTATAGCCGGAGCCAGCGCGGTCAGCACCTGCCGATCCAGGTAGTTCAGCGCAGAGGACAAGACCACGACCGCGACGACGAACCACCGCAGGCGCGAGGCGTGATCCATCAGCGAAACTCGATGTTCGTCACTTCTCCGGCTGTCCCGAGCTTTGCATTCGCTTTTACAATGTATTCGACCATTACCGTGCGCGCGGGCCGCTGGACGCCGCAGGCGAGTGCGCGCTCACCCCCGCCGGTGATCGCGACCTTCGCGGGGTCGGAGACAAAAAGCCTTACCGGCGAGCCGCTGGCCATCATGACTGTCAGCCGGGCATTCCGGCCGAGGCAGTCGACGCGATCCAGCCGGCCGCCGACCTTTTCGTAGCCCATGTTCTCCCGGTACTCTTCCAGCCTGACATTGGGATCGAGCGGCGGCTTGCCCGCGTTCGCGCGCGCTTCGGCCCGCCGTATGTCCGCGAGTGCCTTTTGGCGGAGCGCTTCAAGCTCCTCCTGAGCTTTTCGCCGCTCTTCCTCTCGCTCGAGCCGCAGCTTCTCGGCTCGCATTTCCTCGCCCGACCTCAGCGACTGCCGGATCTCGTCTCTTTCGGCGCGCGAAGATGCAGCCCGTTCCGCCGCCGCCCAGGACTTCACCGCATCGGCGAACTGCTGGTTCGCTTCCTGAGCGCGCGCCAGCGCGATCCAGTATTCGGCTCTTCTCGGCGCGAGCTGCGCCGCTTTCGTCAGAAGCTGCACGCGACGCAGCGCGCTCTGCTCTTTCTTCGCCTCGAGCCACCAGGGCTCGGCCCAGAGAGGGTTTGCCTTCGCAGCCGCCTCGAGCTGGCCCGCTTTGAACAGCGGCACGGCCGCGTTTTCCGCGCCGGGGAACTTCGCGTACTCCGCGAGGCTTGCTTTCCCGTTGGCAACGAGCACGTCCAGCTGCGCCAGCTCCCCTGTCTTCGCATCGGCTTCGCGCGCAATGAAACTCCGGTCGGGGTTGATCGGGCGCGCCGGTGGAGACGCCGTCCCATAGCTGCCCGCCTCGATGTACCGGTCAAGCTCGCGTTCGAGCTGGTCGGCCGTTATCTCGAAGGCATTCTTACAGGCCGCTTCGAGATCCGCGCCGTGCTGCAGATTCGCAAGCAGAACCCGCAGCTTGCCGCTGAAGCGCGGGTCCGTGGCGAGCATGTTCATCCGCGACCAGTCCCGATCCCTGCGCGCCGGTGCTGCGCCGAGCGTCAGATGCGTGCCTGCGGCGTCGAAGGTCGAGAACATCGTGACGAGCCCGTTTTCCAGCGCGCTCGGCAACGGGCCCGCGTTCGAATCGATCAGCAACTGCGCCACACGTGTGCGCGTCTCCGGCTGTACGGTGACGAGCGAGGCAACGTAAGCATCGCGCGCCAGCTTGGGCTCCGGGTAAACTGCGGCCCGGCGTTCTTTCACAACGATGAGGCGCACGGGCCAGATCGACCTGAGCTCCTGTTTCCCGAGCATGCCGCCGAGCACGTGCCGAAGCTGCTCGAACTCGTTGAGCACCAGGCGCGCATTCTTCTCGGCATCGCGGGTAAGGACATGGAACGGTCCCGACCGGAACTCTGTCCACCCCTCGTTCGCGAGAAGGCCGGCCGCAAGGGCCAGCATGCCGGATATGCAGCGAAACAGGACCACTTCTGCCATGGTACATTTCACGGGCCGCCGCGCTCGCTCGAAACGACGAAGCACCGAAACCAGACCGCGATCGTCAGCCGTTCGCGAGAATAGAAGAGTGCGCGCACTCACCATAGCGTCTGTCGCGGTTGCATCCCTGTCGGCAACGTGGGCACAACCGCTGCGATTTGAAAAATCTATTCCGCTGGCGTGCGGCGAGGGTCGACTTGGGCAGCTCGCGCTCGACACGAAGGAACAGCGCCTGTTTGTGCCCGTTCTCACAAGCGGCATCGTCGACGTGATCGATGTGACGAACGGCAAGCGGCTCCGCTCGATCAATGGATTCAGGGCGCCCGTGAGCGCCGCCTTCGATCCGGTCTCGAACCGCCTGTTCGTCAGCAGCCGTCAGGATGGAAGCGTTTCTATTGTGGATGGCAAATCGTACGCGTTGCTCCAGCGGATTATCTGGCCGGGCAATGCCGACACACTGCGGTTCGAGCCGTCCTCGAAACAGGTGCTCGTCGCCTACGGGACCGCTGTCGGCGTCATGGACATCAATGGCCGGCAGCTCGGATCCATCCGCCTCGATGCCGCTCCCGAATCGTTTCACGCCTCCCGATCGGGGCCGCAGGTCTGGATCAACGTGCCGTCGACTCGCGCGGTGGCGTTCGCCGATCGCAACAGCCGGTCCGTGCGGCAGACATGGCTCGTGAGCACCGCCGGATCGGGCGGCCCCAATTACGGCATGGCAGCGGACGAAAAGAACCGCCGGTTGTTCGTGACCTGTCGCCGGCCCGCGACACTCGTAACGCTCCACCTCGACACCGGCTACCGCATTGACACACGCGCGACCGTCAACAATGCCGACGAAGTCCACTACGATGCCGCCAATCGCCGCCTCTACATCCCCGGCAGCGACGGCCAGATAGATATCGTGCGGCAGACCACGCCCGACAAATACGAGCCGCTGGCGCGCATTCCTTCGGCGCCGGGCGCGCGGACGGCGGCATTGTCTGCGGAGTTGGGCCGTTTCTTCCTCGCGATTCCCGGACGCGGATCCCAGAGCGCCGAAGTCCGGGTTTATCAGATTCTGAAGTAGCTTCTGACCCATCGCGATCTGCGAGCACCTCATCCAGCGCCCGCCATCGGAAGCTCCGTTATGTTTCCAGTGAACGACAGTACCCTCTAACGAGGGTCCCTCTCAGGCGGGTATGTACACGTTATGAAGGAACACACTATATTACTTATAGTTTCGTTGTAACTCCTTGCAAGCTGGAAACGCAGCATCTTTGAACACACCATCCGTCGATTGAGTATTCAAGCAAACATGCCCGGTTTTTCTATAAGGATATTGGCGACCGTGCGGAGAACCCCGCCCGCACTGGTGGCATTCCTGTACCTTGTTATCAGCACGTCACTGGTCAACTGGCTCGCACCTGTTCCACGAGGCCTGGACCCATACCTGTTCGGAACTATTCTGTCCGCGCTGGTCTACTCCTGGAAAACAGCATTACCGTTTTTCCTGACCACCGTGCCGATTCAACTGTGGTTGTACTCGGGCCATTACACGTCGCATATCGAAACAGCGCGGAATCTGCTGTATTGCGCCACGAGTCTTGCCATTATTGTCGGCGTCCACGTTCTGCGGAAAACACAGCTCCGCCTGCAATCCGAGATTAACCGCCTCACCGGCCTTTTGCCGATCTGCGCCGGCTGCAAGAAAATCCGTAATCAGGACGGTGAGTGGGAGCAGATGGAAGTTTACATTCGCCGGCACTCCGGAGCTGACTTCAGCCACGGGCTCTGCGGGGGCTGTATTCCCATCTATTGGCCGGACGCGGACCCGCTGGCACCATCGGACATGCGTGATGCGAGCAGCCGGCGACAATAATTCTGACGCAGGACTTTAACCGCGCGCCTTCCTGACTTCTTCGATAAGCGCGGGAACTACTTCAAAGAGGTCACCGACGATCCCGTAGTCCGCCACCTCGAAGATTGGCGCTTCCGGGTCTTTGTTGATCGCAACGATCGTCTTCGCGCCCTTCATGCCGACCAGGTGCTGAATCGCTCCGGAGATCCCGACGGCGATATATACCTTCGGCGCGACTGTCTGGCCCGAGCTGCCGACCTGCCGGTCCATTGGAAGCCAACCGTTGTCGCAGATCGGCCGCGAGGCCGC
>DASSSG010000278.1:0-5923 GCA_035708545.1 Bryobacteraceae bacterium
AGGCCATGAAGATGGAAACGACAATCACATCGCCCGCCGCAGGTACGGTGAAGAGGATTCTGGTGTCGGCGGGCGAAAGCGTACAGGCCGGGCAGGTGCTCGTGGAGTTCGAATAATGGAACAAGTCGCACGGAGCGTTCCTGGTTTTCTGTTCATCGACCATTTCGCCATCGCAGTCGTTCCCGGCGACATGGAGAGGCAGGTTGCCGCTTACAGGCTGCTGGGCTTTGACGAGGTTCACCGGGAAACCGTGGAAGAGCAGAAAGTGCGCGAGGTAATGCTGCGAATCGGCGACGGGCCGAATCTGATCCAGTTACTGGAGCCGACTTCGCCCGACTCGGCGATCGCGAAGCAGATCGAGAAGAACGGCGGCCGCGGCGGTTTCGCCCATGTGGCGCTGCGCGTCAGGAGTGCGCAGGAAGCTTTCGAGGCCATGCAGAAGGCGGGGTTCAACCTCGTCGACAAATGCGTGCGGAACGGCTCTCGCGGCACGAAGATCTTCTTCGTGCATCCGAAGTCGCGCGACGACGCAGCGTTTGGTTTCCTGATAGAGGTGGTGGAACACCCGAATGCCGACGGACACTGAAACATTGTTCAGCGAATTCGAGCCGGTGTCCACGGCCGAATGGCAGGGGGCGATCGAGAGGGACCTGAAGGGCGGCGACTCCCGGAAACTGCTCTGGCAAACGGACGAGGGGATCACCGTCAGGCCTTTTTATCGCGCAGAGGACGTGCCCGAGCTGCGCTCGGAGCGACGTCACGCGCAGCGCTGGCACATACGCTATGAGATCAGCGTGCACGATCCGGCGGAGGCGCGGGCGATTGCGCTCGCTGCGCTCGCCCGGGGCGCCGAGCAGATCGCCTTTGCCGGGACGAATCTGAAGTCTTCCGATGACGTGCGCACGCTGACGAACGGCATCGACGCTGCCGTGCATTTCCGCTTTGCGCACGATGCCGGACGTGTTCTCGAGATTCTGCCCTCGGGTCTTCGCGGGTCGATCGATTATGACCCGGTGCTGCTGGGCGCCGACCTGAGTCCCACGGCCCGCAGGTTCTTCGGATCGAGCTTCTGCGCACTCACGGTCCGCGGCGAGGCTCACCACAACGCGGGGGCGACAGCCGTCGAAGAACTCGCGTTCGCGCTTGCCGGTGGCGCACATTATATTCGCGAGATCGGCGAGCCTGCGGCGCGAGAGATGGTCTTCGACTTCGCGGCGACGGGAAACTACTTTTTCGATATCGCGAAGCTCCGGGCTGCTCGCCGGCTGTGGGCGGACCTGCACTCTGCGAACCCGATGCGGATCCACACGCGCACATCGATGTGGAACAGAACCATCTACGACGCCCCGAATAACCTGCTGCGCGGAACAACGGAGGCGATGGCCGCTATCATCGGCGGTACAGACGCGCTTACGGTGGGAGCGTTCGACGAGGCGTATCGAAGCCCGACTGAGTTCAGCCGCCGACTTGCGGTAAACACGCAGCTCATTCTCCGCGATGAAGCCCACTTCGACAAAGTCGCCGATCCGGGGGCAGGCTCCTGGTATATCGAATGGCTGACCCGTCAGGTCGTCCGCGAGGCGTTGGAGCTTTTCGAGCAGGTGCAGGCCGAAGGGGGGCTGCCGCGAGCCGTAGAATCGGGTTTTGTCGAGCGCACGCTCGCGCGATCGCGCGAGGCGAAGCTGGCTGCAATCGCGCAGCGCCGGCGCGTGCTGGTCGGCACGAACCAGTATCCGAATCCGCGCGAAATCGCGCTCCCCGAGATCAGGAGCCGCGTGCCGGGACGTGCCGTGGACGCCTTTGAGCAGATTCGGCTCGCGACCGAGCGGTCCGGCAGGCGGCCACAGGTGCTACTCATACCTTTCGGTGAGCTGAAGATGCGCCGGGCGCGAGCCGACTTTGTCACGAACTTCTTCGGCGTTGCGGGGTTCACCATCACCGAACCGGCCGCCTTCGCAACGCCGGATGCGGCTGCCGAATATGCGAACTCCGCACCGGGAGATCTGTTGGTATTGTGCAGCTCGGACGCGGAGTATCCCGCGTTCGCGAAGGAGTTCACAGCAAAGCTGGTAACGACACGTCCGGTGCTTGCAGCAGGGCAGCTGAAAGACTCGGCCGACCAACTGCGCGCCGTGGGTGTTCGCGATTTCATTCACGTCAAGTCCGACCCGATCGCGACACTGAAGCACTGGCAGAGAGAGCTGGGGGTGATCGAATGAGCGGCTGGCGCACGCCCGAGGGAATTGAATTAAAGCCGCACTATACGCGCGAGGATCTCGCGGGTATGGAGCACCTCGAATATGCCGCGGGTCTCCCGCCTTACGTTCGCGGACCGTACGCAAGCATGTACGTGACGCGCCCGTGGACGATCCGGCAATACGCCGGGTTTTCGACTGCCGAGGAATCGAACGCGTTCTACCGCCGGAATCTCGCAGGCGGTCAGACCGGCCTCTCGGTGGCCTTCGATCTTGCCACGCACCGCGGCTACGATTCCGATCATCCGCGCGTCACGGGCGATGTCGGCAAAGCGGGTGTGGCGATCGACACGGTCGAGGACATGAAGGCGCTATTCGACGAGATTCCGCTCGACCGTATCTCCGTTTCGATGACGATGAATGGCGCCGTGCTCCCGGTAATGGCGTTCTACATCGTCGCCGCGGAAGAGCAGGGCGTGAGGCCCGAGCAGCTCAGCGGGACGATTCAGAACGACATTCTCAAAGAGTTCATGGTCCGCAACACCTATATCTACCCGCCTGAACCGTCGATGCGGATCATCGGCGAGATTTTCCGCTACATGACCGAGCACATGCCGAAGTTCAATTCGATCTCGGTGAGCGGGTATCACATGCAGGAGGCCGGCGCCACGGCCGATCTCGAGCTCGCCTACACGCTTGCGGACGGTCTCGAATATCTGCGCACCGGCATCCACGCGAACCTGCTCATCGACGACTTCGCGCCGCGGATCTCGTTCTTCTGGGACATCGGTATGAATCACTTCATGGAGATCGCCAAGCTGCGCGCCGCGCGCATGCTGTGGGCGAAGATCGTGAAACAGTTCAATCCGAAAAACCCGAAATCCATGGCGTTGCGCACGCATTCGCAGACGTCCGGGTGGAGCCTGACGGAGCAGGATCCGTTCAACAATGTGATTCGGACTTGTATCGAGGCGATGGCCGCGGTGTTCGGCGGCACGCAGAGCCTGCACACCAACGCGCTCGACGAGGCGATCGCGCTGCCGACCGACTTCAGCGCGCGGATCGCCCGTAACACGCAACTGTACATCCAGGAAGAGACGTTCGTTACGAAAGTGGTCGATCCGTGGGGCGGCTCTTACTACGTCGAATCACTCACGCATGAGCTGGCACACAAAGCGTGGGCGCTCATTCAGGAGGTGGAGGACGCCGGCGGCATGGTGCGCGCGATAGAGCGCGGCATACCGAAGATGCGCATCGAAGAGGCCGCCGCGCGCAAGCAGGCGCGCATCGATTCCGGGAAAGACGGGATCGTAGGAGTCAATCGCTACCAGGCCGAACAGGAGACGCCGATCGAGCTGCTCGAGGTGGACAACACGGCGGTACGCGAGCGTCAAATTCAGCGGCTCGAGCAGGTGAAGGCGAGCCGCTCGGAAACGGCTGTACAAGGGGCATTGAACGCGCTTGCGGACGCTGCTCGAAATGTTCACGGCAACCTGCTCGAGCTCAGCGTCGAGGCAGCGCGGCGGCGCGCGACGCTCGGCGAGATCTCGGCTGCGCTCGAAAAGGTGTGGGGGCGGTACGAAGCCCCCGTGCGCTCGATCGGCGGTGTCTATGGCGCCGAGAGCAGGGACGATCCGCTGTTCATCGAAGCGCGCCGCAGGGTCGAAGAATTCGCCGCGCTCGAGGGCCGACAACCGCGTATCATGATCGCCAAGATGGGCCAGGATGGACACGATCGCGGAGCGAAGGTAATCGCCAGCGCCTTTGCCGATCTGGGGTTCGACGTGGACATCGGTCCGCTCTTTCAAACACCCGAAGAAGTGGCGCGTCATGCGATCGAAAATGACGTGCACATCGTGGGCGCGTCGAGCCTCGCCGGCGGCCATAAGACGCTCGTACCCGCGCTGATTGCGGAACTGCGGCGGCTCGGCCGCGATGACATCCTCGTGGTAGCGGGCGGTGTGATTCCGCCGCAGGATCACGAATACCTGCGCAAGGCCGGTGTCGCGGGCGTGTTCGGTCCCGGCACTCGGATCGCGGACGCCGCCAGCCGCCTGCTCGACGTGCTGATCGGTACGCCCCAGAGTGCATAAGTCCGAACCGCGCTCACGGCGCCGGCGCAGTGTTCGCGAGTATGTGGAGGGCGTGCTTGCGGGCGATCGGGGCGTGCTCGCGCAGGCGATTACGCTGCTCGAGTCAAGGCTCCCGAGCGACCGCGAACTCGCGGAACAGATTCTCGAGGCCATATTTCCCGAGAGCGGGAAGTCGGTGCGCGTCGGTATCACCGGCGTGCCGGGCGTCGGCAAGAGCACGTTCATCGAGGCGCTCGGTACGCATGTGACCGAAGTGCTGGCCGAAAAGGTCGCCGTGCTGGCGATCGACCCTTCGAGTCAACTCAGCGGCGGCAGCATTCTGGGAGATAAGACGCGAATGCCGAAGCTGAGCGTGAACCCGCGGGCATTCATCCGGCCGTCGCCCGCGCGTGGGTCGGTCGGAGGCGTCGCGCAGCGCACGCGAGAAGCTGTCCTGGTGTGCGAGGCTGCCGGCTATGGCAATATTTTCATCGAAACCGTGGGCGTTGGGCAGTCGGAAACAATGGCCGCAACGATGGTCGATTTTTTCCTGCTCCTGATGCTCGCGGGCGCGGGTGACGAGCTGCAGGGCATCAAGCGGGGCATCATCGAGCTGGCCGATCTCGTCGCCATCACCAAAGCCGACGGCGACAACCGGAGGCCGGCGGAGATCGCACAACGCGAGTTCTCCCGGGCTCTCGGGTTGTTCCCGCTTCCGCCGAGCGGCTGGCCGCCACGGGTCATGACCTGCTCGGCGAGTCAGGGCAAAGGCATCGCGGAGATCTGGGACGCTGTGCAGGATTACGCTCGCCATGCACGCGCCAGCGGCTACCTCGAGCGCCGGCGCCGCGAGCAGAACCGCGAGTGGATGCACGAACTGATCGCGCAGGGACTGCGCGAGCGTTTCCTGGCCGATCCCGCCGTTCAGGCGAAGCTGGTGGAGCTGGAACGTGCCGTCGTGGAAGGCAGAACGACGAGCCTGGGCGCCGCGCGCGAGCTGTTGGATGAATGAGGAGCGGAGTGGCGAGCACTCATTCCTGACAATGCATGCACGAATGCTATGAATGATGTGTGGGGCACACCGATTCTGACGCAATCAGGGATTATGCGCGCCGACAATACGTCGAACCTGCGCGCCGTCGCGGTGAGGATGTCGTCCGGATCCAGGCAGGGGAAGTTCATCGCGCGCTCGGACTTACAAATCGTGTTCCGGTCGTCTGCAGGGCCCTTGGTTCACAAACGTTCCTGAACGAGAGCGAACTCGAGTTGGAGCGGAGAGAGGGCCCGCCGTCGGGGATCAGCACGACGGTCGTGTTCACGTACCGGTTCAGGAACAAAGGCGCAGAGGGGCGTTTCGCGGCGCGCGGCTCGCAGTTTCACGCACTCCGCGGCATAGCGGAGTCTGTTTTTGCATCCCCTGGCGGAGGCGAGGCGTTCCTGCGGGGAGAGCGCGCCCAATTTCTTACGAAATCCGACCTGCGTGTCTGATGACCGGCGACGAATTCGTACTTACCGCGCGCGGCCTGCTGAGCGTAGTTTTGCGGCCGTGCACTTCGACTGAAGCCGCACGACCGCGAACGGATACGTGAGAACCTGCGCAACCATGGCATCGCGCCGCGGCGGCGTCACGGCATAATGGACCACACAAGCGTCTCC
>DASSSG010000279.1:0-3500 GCA_035708545.1 Bryobacteraceae bacterium
CGCCACGCCGACGGACGACAGCTTCAGCGGACAGGGTTGCAGCCGGATGTCGAAGTCAGGCCCACGATTGCCGGCATTCGGGCAGGCAGGGACGAAGTGCTGGAGAAAGCGCTGGAGTACCTTACAAAAAAATGAGCGCGGCTGGAGGGCCGCGCTCGCAAGGACTGGTGCTGACAGTCGTTACTTCTTATCTTCAGTACGGGATGCTTTCGCCGCTCCGGTCTTCTGGCCGGCGGCTTCCTGGGCCATCCGCAGATGCTCGCGCAGATTTGGCAGCGTCTTCGCGGCAAAGGCTTTCAGGTCGGTATCCATCAGATTGTTAGAGGCCCGCTCGAACTTCGCGACATCCTTCCTGTGGTCGGCGACCATCTGGCGCGCGTAGGCGCGATCGAACGCCGCACCCTGAAGTTTCGACAAACGATCGATGACCGCCTGATGCTTCGGCCCGGGGGCCGTCGGCAGCGATACGCCTCGCTTGTCCGCGAACGCCTTCAGCTCGTTGTTCGCAGTCGTGTGATCCTGCTCGATCCGCTGCGCAAGGTTCTTTACCTGATCGCTCTGCGCCTGCTTCTGCGCTACCTGCGCCATCTGTACCTCGGCCATGCCGCCCTCGGCCGCTTCATTCACGAAGCGCTGCTCGGGCAGGCCGAGCATGCTCTTCGCCTCATCCACACGGTTCCGGGAACTCGAGGCCGCACTTCCGCGACCCGTCTGCTGCTGCTGCTGACTGCCGCCAGCGCCGGAGGCGCTACCCGATTGTCCCTGCTGAGCCGGGGCGTACAGCGAGAACGCCAGCACCAGACCGGTAGCTACAACGGTCGTACGGAGATTTGTTTTCATACGACATTCTGATCCATACGAGCCGGCAAATGTTGCACAGGCTGTCACTGTGAACCTGTTAGCCCGTTACCTGGTTAACAGCCCGGAGCGCGCGAGCAGCGCGGACTCATCCGGATCGCGCCCCATGAAGGCGCGGTACAGCTCGGCGGGATCTTCACTGTCGCCGCGCGACAGGATACAGTCGCGGAATGCGTTGCCGATCTCGCGGCTGAATACCCCTTCGGTGTGGAAGCGTGTGAAGGCGTCGGCCTCGAGCACTTCCGCCCATTTGTAGGAGTAGTAACCGGATCCGTACCCCACCGGGCTGGCGAACAGATGCATGAAGCTCGCAATCATCGCGTGTGCTTCCGGCAACGGCGCCGGCGAGAAGCGCTGCAGGGTTCGATTCGCGTATTCGATGACATCGCCGTCGCGGTCCGGCGAATACTCGATGTGCAGCGCAAGATCGACGGTGCCGAAGCCGAGCTGCCGCATCTGGGCATTGGCCGCCCGGAACGTGCGCGCCCGGCGCATTTTGCCGAACAGTTCGTCAGGCAGGCGCTCGCCGGTTTCGTAATGCGCGGCGAACATGTCGAGCGCATCCCGCTCCCAGCACCAGTTCTCCATGATTTGCGAGGGCAGCTCGACAAAGTCCCACGCGACGTTCGTGCCTGACATGCTGCGCAGCTCCACCCGGCTCAGCAGGTGGTGCATGAGGTGGCCGAATTCATGGAACACGGTCTCGACCTCCCGATGCGTCAGCAGCGCAGGCCGGTTGCTCACAGGAGGCGTGAGGTTGCCACAGACGAAGCCGAGATGCGGCTCCCACCCGTGCTCGGCCGGCTGTCCCGTGATGAAGCCGTCCATCCAGGCGCCGTTTCGTTTGTTCTCACGGGGGAACCAGTCGGTGTAGAACGACCCAAGATGCACACCATCGGCTTCGAGAATACGGTAGGTGCGGACCCCGGGACTCCAGACGGGCATGTCGTGCGACTCTGTGACGCGCACGCCATACAGCCGCTCGAACGTGCTGAACACGCCATGCAGGACGCGTTCAAGCGGGAAGTATGGGCGGAGGGCTTCCTCATCGAAGTCATAGAGCGCGGCCCGCTGCTTCTCGGCATAATACGCCGTGTCCCACGGCGCGAGCGGCGGAGCGGCGCTGCCCTCTAGCGAGCGCCGGAAGGCCAGCAATTCCTCATTCTCCTCGCGGAAGCGAGCTTCGGTGCGCTCGCGAAGCCGCTCGAGGAAGGCCTGCGCCTGGGCGCCGGTATGCGCCATTCGGTCGGCCAGAACGAAATCGGCAAAACTCCGAAAGCCGAGCAGGTGAGCCTTCGCGCGGCGCAGTTCGAGAATCCGCGTAATGATCGGCCGATTGTCGTGCTCGCCCTCGGCGGCGCGGGTCACAAAGGCTCGGTACACCTGCTCGCGGGTGTGCCGGTCGTCGAGGTAGGTCATCAGCGGCACGTAACTGGGCGCCTGCAACGTGAACCGCCAGCCCGCGAGGCCCTTCGCGGCAGCGCTCTCGCGCGCAGCCTGGCGCGCGCTCGGCGGGAGCCCCGCAAGCTTCTCCTCCTCGGCAATGACGAGCTCCCAGCTGTTGGTCGAATCGAGCACGTTTTGGGCGAACTTCGTCGTCAGCCGGCTGAGTTCCACATCGATCTCCTGAAGCCGCTGCTTGCCGGTCTCGTCCAGCTCTGCACCGTGCCTTCGGAAAATGTCGAGCGTCTTATGGAGAAACCGCCGCCGCGGCCCCGTGAGTGACTTCGCCTCGGGCGCCTCGGCATATTCCGACAACACGCGCCAGAGCCCCGCGTCGAGTGGAATTCGCGAGCGGAACTCCGCGATGCGCGGCTGCACCCGGTTCCATGCGGCGCGCAGTTCCGGCGTCGTGGTGACATCTTCAAGGTGCCGAACGACGTTGGCCGCGGTGTCGAGCCCGTGGGTCATGTCGTCGAGCGCGGCAATCGTGTTCTCGAACGTGCGCGGCCCCGTGCTCGCGGCCAGAGCCTGCTGTCGCGCCCTGGCTTCTTCGAGCAGAGCATCGATTCCGGGCTCGACGTGCTCCGCCCTGATCTGATCGAACGGTATCTCAAAGGCGAGTTCGAGGAGAGGATTCGTCATTTTGGTGCCGGCAGCTTGCTGAGAATGCGGTCTTTGATCCAGTGTTCGTCCCACCACTCGATGGGATTCACCTGGACACCATCCACCTGCATTGAGTAGTGAATGTGGTCCCCGCCGGCGAGGCCGGTTGCGCCGCTGCGGCCGAGCACCTGCTCCTTCCCGACCATATCTCCGATCTTCACGTCCAGCTGCCGCATGTGCCCGTAGATCGACTGCAGACCATAGCCATGATCGACGACAACACAGTTTCCGTAGATGCCAAACGGCCCGGCATGCACCACCCGGCCTGAGTTGCCGGCCTTAACGGGCGCGGCCTGCACATCGCTCAGGTCGAAGCCGAGGTGCATCTGCTCGTCGATCTTCTTACCCTGATAGAAATACGATCGCTCGTCGGCAAAGAACGACTCCACCTTGCCAATGCGATAAAAAGGGCCGTTCCACAGAATCCGCGGCTCGGTCTTCAGGCGCAGATCGCGAAGCTCTTCGTTGTTCTTGCGCCGCATGTCGCGGTTGATCCGGAGAAAGCGATCGATCATGCTGCCCTGCCCGCCAGGATC
>DASSSG010000280.1:0-5633 GCA_035708545.1 Bryobacteraceae bacterium
CTTCCATGGCATGGAAGAGGTCGTGAGTTCGAATCTCACCAGGTCCACCAAACTAACCCACGCAACGTCAAACACTTCCACCGAGCTACACACAAGCGCTCACACCGAAACTGCGCCACTGGGGTCCAAATGGGGTCCAAACTCGGCGCGGGGCTCAGCGAGATTCTGGCGGCGAATCCCTGCCTGGCACCGGGTTTTAACGATTCAATCGGCTCGAGCAGATGCAGTCGCATGCTGAATCGTTTCGAGTCGCCGCAGCAACCCGCCGAGCCGATCCAGCGGCAGCGCATTCGCTCCGTCCGACAGCGCCGCCGCCGGGTTGTCATGCACTTCCACGAACACGCCGTCAACGGCGCCGGTCGCTACGGCCGCGCTGGCAAGCGGCTCGATGAACTCGGGCTGGCCGCCGGACGTGGCACCCGCTCCCGACGGAAGTTGCACGCTGTGGGTAGCGTCGAAGATCACCGGCCAGCCGAGCCTGCGCATGATCACCAGCCCGCGCATGTCAACCACGAGGTTGTGATAGCCGAAGGAGGTACCGCGCTCCGTTAGCACGATGTCGTTGTTGCCCGTCGATGCGACCTTCTCGGCGGCCCCACGCATGTCTTCAGGCGCCATGAACTGGCCTTTCTTTATGTTCACGGTCCGGCGCGTACGGCCGGCCGCCAGGAGCAGGTCAGTCTGCCGGCAGAGAAACGCCGGGATCTGAAGGATGTCGACGGCCTCGGCCGCCCGTTCCGCTTGTGCCGGTTCGTGAATGTCGGTGAGCACGCGAAACCCTGCTCGCCGCAAACCGCCGAGGATACGCAGTCCCTCGCACAGCCCCGGCCCGCGCCACGAGTGCACGCTCGTTCGGTTCGCCTTATCGAACGACGCCTTGAACACGAACTCGCCCGCGATCGCGCGGATCGCCTCCGCCATGCGCCACACGTGCTCTTCGCTTTCGATCACGCAGGGGCCGGCTATGAGGAGCAGCCCCGGACCACTCATGCGTGCGAGTACTCAAGAGCCGCCGGTGCCGCGTGCAGGCGCTGCATTCGATGCTCGAGCGCGGCGCCGATAAAGGCACGAAACAGCGGGTGCGGCTCCAGTGGCTTCGATTTGAACTCCGGGTGGAACTGGCAGCCGAGATACCACGGGTGGCCGGGCAACTCGCAGATCTCCACGTACATGCCGTCCGGCGTTTCGCCGGAGAGACGGAGACCGTGCGTGGTCAGGATTTCTTCGAATTCGCGGTTGAACTCGTACCGGTGCCGGTGGCGCTCGCTGATTTCGGCGGCGCCGTAAGCCTCTCGCGCGAAGCTGCCCGCGGCCAGCCGGCATGGATAAGCGCCGAGTCGCATGGTTCCGCCGAGCTCGTCGACTCCCTTTAACTCGCGCAATTTATAGATGACGCGGGCGGGAGTAGCCGGGTCGAACTCGGTCGAGTTTGCCCGCTCGATACCGCACACGTTGCGCGTGAACTCGATAACCATGGTCTGCATGCCGAGACAGATGCCGAAGTAGGGCACTTTGCGCTCGCGCGCGAAACGGATGGCGTCGATCATGCCCTCGATGCCGCGCTTGCCGAACCCGCCGGGGACGAGAATGCCGTCAAAGCGCTCGAGCTGCGGAATGCAGCGCGGCCATTCGAGTTCTTCGGCTTCGATCCACTCGATGTGGACACGCGCGTCATGCGCAAGACCGCCGTGCAGGAGCGCTTCCTTCAGGCTCTTGTAGGAATCTTCGTATTCGACGTACTTGCCGACCAGCCCGATGTCCACCCGCCGCGATGGGTTCTTCAGGCTGTCGACCATCGAGGTCCAGCGCGCCAGGTCGCGCGGGGCGGCGTCGAGCCTGAGGATACGCAGCACCTGTTCGTCGACGCGCTGCTCGGCAAAAACCAGCGGGACTTCGTACACGGACGTGACGTCGCGGGCGGTGATGACGCCCTCCACCTCAACGTCGCAAAACAGCGCGATCTTCTCTTTCACATCGTCCGACAGCGGCCGCTCGGAGCGGCACAGCAGAATATCGGGCTGAATGCCCAACGCGCGGAGTTCCTTGACGCTGTGCTGCGTCGGCTTGGTCTTGAGCTCCTGAGCGGCAGCGATCCACGGCACCAGCGTGACGTGAACGAACAGAGCGTTATCACGGCCAACCTCATGCCGGATCTGTCGGATGGCTTCGATGAACGGCAGCGATTCAATATCGCCGACAGTGCCGCCGATCTCGACGATGACGACATCGGCATCCTGGGAAAGTTTCCGGGCGGCTGCCTTGATCTCGTTAGTCACGTGCGGAATAACCTGCACGGTTTTTCCGAGATAATCGCCGCGACGCTCGCGCGAGATGATCGTCTCGTAGATTCGGCCGGAGGTGACGTTGTTGAGCTGCGTCAGGCGCGCGTGCGTGAACCGCTCGTAATGGCCAAGGTCAAGGTCCGTCTCCGCGCCGTCGTCGGTGACGAAGACCTCCCCGTGCTGAAAGGGGCTCATCGTTCCGGGATCGACATTGAGATAGGGGTCGAATTTCTGGAGCGTCACCCGCAACCCCCGGCTTTCGAGCAGGCAGCCGATGGACGCCGCCGCGATTCCCTTGCCCAGTGAAGAAACAACGCCGCCCGTGACGAAGATGTACTTAGCCATGTGTCGAATCTGTTTGGAGCAGAGACGCCGCAAACAGGCGCGTCACCCGCTCGAGATCATCCGGCGTGTCCACGCCGATCGAATCGTAGTCGGTCTCCACCACCCGAATTCTGTAGCCGTTTTCGATTGCGCGCAACTGTTCGAGGCGCTCGGCGCGCTCGAGCGGGCCCACTGTGAGATCGGAATACCGCAGCAGGAAGTCGCGGCGATAGACATACAGGCCGATGTGCTTGAAATATGGAAAATCGCCCGCCCCGCGAACGTACGGGATCGTGGATCGGGAGAAATATACAGCGTCCCCCGTAAGGTCGGTCACCACCTTGACGACGTTCGGATTGACGATGTCGGCCGGATCCTCGATGCGCCGCATCAGGGTGCCCATTGACACGTCATTTTCACCCAACACTGCAAGCAGTGCCGCGTCTATAGCATCGGGATCGATGAGGGGTTCGTCGCCCTGGATGTTTACGACCACCTCGGCGGGGTGGCTCGCCGCCACCTCCGCGACACGATCGGTCCCTGAGGGATGGTCGGACCGGGTCATGACCGCGTGGGCGCCGAAACCGCGGGCGGCGCTCAGGATGCGGTCATCGTCTGTGGCAATGAGGACTCTTGTGAGATACCGGGACAGACGGACGCGCTCCCATACGTGCTGGAGCATCGGTTTGCCTGAGATTTGAGCGAGGGCCTTTCCCGGGAAACGCACCGACGCATAACGCGCCGGAATAACACCCAGGATTTGGGGTGGCACGTTCGATAATAACATGAAACGGTCATGTGATATACTCAATTCGCCGAAACGCGCGACGTCGCAGGTAAGAGTCGTGAAACGCATCCTGAAGCCCTCCACCAGGGCAGTGGTTTTCTTTCCGATGGCTGCCGGGTTGCTTCTCTTCGCTGGCGATTCGAAAACGGAAAACGAAAAACAGAGACTGGCGCCATCCACCCAGGAGCCTCGTGTCTCGATCGAGCCTCGCATCAGGCCTTCGGCCGATCAGAGCAATGACGCGGAGCGGCGTCCGCCGGCGCTGCGCGTCGACAAGACAGTCGTGCTCATTAATGTGACCGTCACAGATCCGATGAATCGGTTCGTGACGGGTCTCGACCGCGAGCACTTCCGGATCTTCGAAGACAAGATCGAACAGAAGATCAGCGGCTTCACGAGCGAGGACGCCCCGCTCTCGGTCGGGCTGGTATTCGATACCAGCGGCAGCATGGGCAGCAAGCTCACGAAATCGCGGCAGGCCGCGGCCCAGTTCTTCAAGACAGCGAACCCGGATGACGAGTTCTTCCTCATCCAGTTCAGCGACCGGCCGGAACTGGTGGTTCCGTTCACCACCAATACCGAAGAGATTCAGAACCGGCTCACTTTTACGCAGGCGAAGGGCCGGACCGCGCTGCTCGACGGGGTGATGATCGCGCTGAATCAAATGAAGAAGGCGCACAACCCGCGCAAGGCGCTCATCATTCTGTCGGACGGCGGCGACAACTCCAGCCGTTATACGGAAAGCGAAATCAAGAACCTGGTACGCGAGGCGGACGTCCAGATCTATGCAATCGGCATTTTTGAGCCGATATCCGGGCGAGGCCGGACGGCGGAGGAGTTGAACGGTCCGGGCCTGTTGAATGATATCGCCGAGCAAACGGGTGGGCGGCACTTCCCGGTCGAGAACATCGCGGAACTGCCGGATATCGCAGCCAAGATCGGTATCGAACTGCGTAACCAGTACGTGCTGGGTTATACTCCGAGCAATCTCGAAAAGGATGGCAAGTACCGGCGCGTGCAGGTGAAGCTTCAGCAGCCCCGCGGCTTGCCGCCGCTGAAGGCGTTTTACCGACTTGGCTACTATGCACCTGTTCAATAACGCGCGGCGGGCCGCGGCACTGGTTGCCGCGCTGGGAGCCGCCGTACTTGTCTCACCTGTCCTGCGGGCGCAGGAGGAACCCACAACCCCGAACTTCCGGTCCGACGCGCGTTTGGTCGTGCTGCACGCGAGCGTCGCCGACAGCCGGGGGCGCCTGCTTACAGCCCTGTCCCGTGACGCATTCAGGGTCTACGAGGACGGCATCGAACAGACAATCAAGACCTTCAAGCGCGAGGATGTTCCCGTTTCGCTGGCGCTGGTTATCGATAACAGCGGAAGCATGCGGGACAAGCGCGCGAAAGTGGAGGCGGCAGCGCTGGCCGCAGTCAAGGCGTCAAACCCGCGGGATGAAGTCACGATCGTCAATTTCAATGACGAGGCCTGGCATGACGTGCCCTTCACTTCCGATATCAGGAAGATGCAGGAAGGACTGACGCGCATCGACGCGCGCGGCGGCACGGCGATGCGCGACGCGATCAGCGGCACGATCGATTACGTAAAGGAAAAGGGCAAACACCAGAAGAAGGTGATCCTCGTTGTCACCGACGGCAACGACAACACCAGCAGCATCACGCTGGAGCGGCTCGTTCAGAAAGCCCATCAGAGCGAGGTGCTCCTGTACTTCATCGCGCTGCTCAACGAAGAGGACAAGCGGGAGGCGAAGAAGGCCAAACGGGCCATCGACGCGCTCGCAAAGGCATCGGGCGGTTCGGCGCTCTATCCCGAAGACCTGCAGCAGGTCGAGAGCACGGCCCTGTCGGTCGCGACCGAAATCCGGAACCAATACATCATTGCTTACACGCCCTCCAACACCGCGCTCGACGGGAGCTTCCGGAGTATTCGTGTGGAAGCGCGGGGGCCCGGCCGGCCGATTGTCCGCACGCGCACCGGCTATTACGCGAATCCGGACCAGCCGGCTCGCTCCGCCACTATCCTGCTCCCCGGGCGATAACACGCCTTAATGCTGCGTTTCCTGTGGCAGGCTACCCGCGGGTACCGCCTGACCCCGTGGCGCAGTCCTTACCTTCGCTGGCGCATTGAGACCTACGAGGGTCTGCACGCCGACCAGATCACGTTCGGCATCTTCTGGCGATTCGTGTGGCGGCGCCGGCGGGAGTTACTGCGGTTTCTGCGGTGGGCG
>DASSSG010000281.1:0-2636 GCA_035708545.1 Bryobacteraceae bacterium
TTCCAGATCATCGATGCGTTCTCGTTCAACCGGGGCCGGCACTTCGTCAAAATCGGCGGCGAGTTCCGCAGAATCCAGCTCGACGTGCGCAATCTGCCGGCGACGACGCGCGGCAGCTTCGATTTCGACAACGCCGAATGGAGCGGCCTCGAGGGCTTCGCACAAACGGGTAACAGCTTCGCGAACTTTCTGCTCGGCCTGCCGCGGCAGAAGGCCAGAAGGCCAGGAGATCACACCACGTTCCTGCGAGCAGGCGAGTACGCCGCCTTCATCCAGGACGACTGGAAGGCGACCGCCAGGCTGACGCTGAATCTCGGCGTGCGCTATCAATTGTACATTCCTCCGCATGAGACGCGTGACCACATCTCTTCGATCGTGGTCTCGAAATTCCCCGGCAGCTTCGCCGAAGGCGGCATCTATCTCTGCAAGGACCCGCGGAGGTGCGCCGGCATCAGTCCGAACCTCCCCGTTCTGGGGCTCGGACTGACTGTGAATGACCTGATTGTCGATCGGGTGCCGCGCGTGGTCACCGCCGGTAACGGCGTACCGCGCTCGCTGACGGATGTTGAAAAGAACGACTTCGGCCCGCGCGTCGGTATTGCGTACCGGCTGACTGAGAAGACCGCCCTTCGAACCGGTTACGGAGTGTTCTTCGACACGGTTCCGGCGAGTTATTTCCAGGACTCGGTTGAAAACATCCCTTATGTTCGCGAGGACCAGCAGTCGCTTTCCTCGTTCCAGTTCGGCCCACCGCCGGCGGAGGCGTTTATGGGCTTTCTGCTCGATGATCCGCCGCTCGGCTCATTTACGCCCGGCCCGAACACGTTCGCAGTGGGTTTCCAGAACTCGTACATGCAGCACTGGAACTTCGGCGTGCAGCGGCAGTTCGGGAATGCATTCCTTGCGGAAATCTCGTACGCCGGCAGCAAGGGTACGCGGCTCAACCGCCGCGAAAACATGAACACGCGCGAGCCGCGCTCGCCTGACGCGGTCATTCCGACGAGCGTGCATCCGCAGCTCCGCAGACTGCTTCCTTTTGCACTGCTGGATGATCAGCTCATAACGCTCGACAACTGGTTCTCGACGACGAGTACGGCCTTCTCGAACTACCACGCGCTGATGGCGAGGTTCGAGAAGCGTTATTCGGCGGGCCTGACGTTCATCAACTCGTTCACTTACTCAAAGGCGATCAGCGATTCGCAGCCCTTCAGCGGCGGCGATAACGACACCGGCAATCGTATTCAGGACATGTTCAACAAGCGCGCGGACAAGGGACTGGCGCCCTACGATCACCGGCTGCGTTTCGTCTCCTCGTTCGTGTGGGATCTGCCCTTCGGCAAAGGCCGGCGCTTCGGCTCGGGCGCCGGCATGCTGGAGCACGTGATCGGCGGCTGGCAGGTGAACGGGATCGCGCAGTTTCAGACGGGCTACCCAATCACGGTACGCCGGAGCGGCGACCCGCTCGCTGTTGGAACCAACGGCGCGGTCAGACCCGATATGGTCTGCAATCCGAACCTTGCGCGCGGTGAGCGCACCGTTGAGCGATACTTCCGCGCGGAGTGCTTCGTCGCGCCCGCGGATCGCTTCGGCAACGCCGGCCGGTCTACTGTCCAGGGTCCCGGACAGAACCTGTGGGATCTGTCGATGCTGAAGAACTTCGTGCTTGCGGAAGCACTCCACCTCCAGTTCCGCAGCGAGTTCTTCAATGCGTTCAATCATCCGAACTGGAATATGCCGGGTCGCGATCTCGGCGCGAGCGGCTTTGGCGTCGTTACGAGCGCGCAGGATCCGCGGATCATCCAGTTCGGCCTGAAACTGAGCTTTTGATGGAAAAACTACGCCTGTCGTGGTACGATAACTCGATCAGCAGGATGGGGAAGTACCGGTTCGCTGCAGGATTGCTGGCGCCGTTGGTTTTGTCTGCGGCGGGCAGTTCGGCCGAGGCGTTTCTCAGACTGATCGACCGCCCGCGAGTACCGCTCGCCGCGGACTCGGCGCGCCGCGGCGAGGTCGAGCACTTCACCTATGCCAGCGAAGCCAACCAGCGCGTCCCCGGCATTCTCGTCAAGTCCGCTGCCGGCAGACTGCCGGCAGTCATCGTCCTGCACGGCACCGGTGGCACCAAAGAAGGCCAGACACGAATACTGCGGCAACTCGCGGCGAGAGGCTTTCTGGCCGTAGCAATCGACGGCCGCTACCACGGTGAGCGGTCCAAAGCAGGCAAAGGCTCGGCAGATTACGTCGAAGCGATCCTGCGCGCGTATCGTACCGGAAAGGAACATCCATTCCTCTACGACACCGTCTGGGACGTCATGCGGCTCATCGACTATCTCGAGACGCGTCCGGATGTGGATGCTTCTCGCATCGGCGTCATTGGGTTCTCAAAAGGCGGGATGGAAACGTACCTCGCGGCCGCCGCTGACCCTCGTATTCGCGTGGCGATTCCGTGCATCGGCGTGCAGAGCTTCCGGTGGGCGCTCGAGCACAATGCCTGGCAATCCCGCGCGAGCACATTTCAGGCAGCCGTGACGGCGGCGGCCAGAGATGCCGGACTCAGCGAGGCCGATGCCGCGCTCGTCCGCAGGTTCTATGATTGCGTAGCGCCTGGGATTTACTCGGATTTCGACGGTCCCTCG
>DASSSG010000282.1:0-2339 GCA_035708545.1 Bryobacteraceae bacterium
ACGCTCGCGACGGCGCACAAAGGTCGCCGCAGCATGCTGAAGCGTGCGCTGCCGGGAGCTGCAAAAAATCAAAGAGGCTTATAGCAGCCCCGCCCGTCGTGGCACTCGTATTTATCCACCGCCTGGCCATCTGGGCCCAGGCAGCTCTGCGTCTTCTGACACCAGTAAATGTGATCCGAGCCCTGCTGCGCGCTCGGATCCCACACTGTGTCGATAAACATGCCTTTCCAGCGAAGGCTCGTGCAGCGGTCGTCGTCGTAGCGATTGAGGTTCTGCATGGCTACGCCTTTCTTCCCGCGGCCTCCATCAGTGCTCGCTTGACGGCGACTTTCGCCAGCTGCACTTTGTAAGCGTTCTGGCTGAGCGGTTTCGCATCCGCGACGGCAGCGGCGCCGATCTGCTCGGCCACGGCGTCATTCATGGTCTTGCCGGCGATCATCTGCTCCGCCTTAGCCGCCACATACGGGGTCGGAGCTACGTGGCCGAGCACTACGCGCCCCTTCGGACCGAGCACGACCGCTGCCGCCACAAGCGGCCAGTCGAGCGCTTCGCGCTCTCTCACCTCGTAGGTTGCACTTCGCGGCGCCGCCGCCGGAATCACGATCTCCGTCAGGATCTCGCCCGGCTGGAGCGCGATTTCGCGATCCTCGTTGGATCGCGGCGTCACGAAGAACTGCTCGACCGGCAGTTCCCGTTTCCCGCTCCTGCCCACCAGCGTCACTTTCGCGTTCATCGCGATCAGCGCGGGTCCGAGCGACGAGGCGCTGACGAAATAGGCCGGCCCTCCGCCGAAGATCGCGTGGTAGCGATTCTCCCCGTTTTCGACCAGACTCCGCCCGCTGCTGTCCTGTGCGAGCAGTCCGTTGCCGCCGCGGTAATACCAGCAACGCGGCCTTTGGCAGAGATCGCCGCCGACCGTCCCCATGTTGCGGATCTGCGGGCTCCTGATGCCGCGCGCCGCGTCTGCCAGCGCCGGGAACTGCGAGCGGATGGTCGAGTTCTCGAGCAGCTCATCCAGCGTGACCGTGGCGCCGATGCGGACGCCGGAACCGGCCTTCCGGATGCCCCCGAGCTCCTTGATGTTCTTAATGTTGACGACGCGCTTCGTCGCGTACACGCCGTCTTTCATCAGGCTGATGAGATCGGTGCCGCCTGCGAGCACATCCGCCTCGCCCCACTTTGTTCCCAGGAGCCCTGTGGCCTCCTGCAGCGTGGTCGGGTTCGCGTATTCGAAAGCCTGCATTACGCCCTCCTCGCGCCGCTGTTGGCGAGCGCTGTCAGCACCCGGTATGGTGTCAGCGGTACCTGCGGTACGCGAATCCCTGTCGCATTCGCCACCGCGTTCGCGATCGCCGCCGCGCCCGCGATCACTGGCGGTTCTCCGAGGCCAATGACACCCCGTTTGTCGTTTTCGGGATCGATTTCGAGATGCACCGTCATCTCACCGATATCCGCGATCCCGGCCAGCTTGTAAAACTCCATGTCGGCGTTCAGCACGCGGCCCGTGTTCTGGTCCATGACACGCTCTTCGATGAGCGCGGCACAGCAGCTCATGATCATCGCGCCGTAGATTTGGCTCTCAGCGGTCCTGGGATTGATGATCAGCCCGCAGTCCTGTACCGCGACCATGCGATTCAGCTTCACGCGCCCGGTTTCCATGTCGACGCTGACCTCGGCCATCTGAACGCCGGAGGCGCCGCCGGTGGTGAGGCCGCCGGGGTTTTGCGGATTGTTGTCGCCGTTCTCTTCGATCGGTGTCGCGCCGAGCTTCTGGCATGCCTGCTGCCAGCTCATCCCCTTATCCGGGTTCCCGATCACGCGAATGCGGCCGTCGATGGCTTCGAGCTGATTCGCCGGCACGCCGAGCGACGGCGCGACGGCTTCCATGAGCTTCGCGAGCGCATTGACAGTGGCTTTACGCGTCGAGGACGACACGCCGCCGACGGTGGTCGACCCCCCAGACGGTCCCGAAACCGGGTACTGGTTATCGCCGATGCGAACTTTGATCTGGCTGACCGGCAGCCCGAGAGTCTCAGCCGCAACCATCGCGATAACCGTCCGCGTGCCGGTGCCCAGGTCCTGGCTGCCGAGCAGCACCTCAACCGTCCCATCGGGATGGACCAGCGTGCGGGCGCGGCTGGCGTGACCAGCGCCGCCCCACGTATTCACGCCGATGCCGATGCCGCGTCGCATCGGTCCCGAGCCGTCCGCGCGATAGTTCTTCTTCCACTCGATCAGCTCGGCGGCTTTCGCAAGCTGCCGGCGATAGGTCTCCGGACGGACAGTGAGATCCGCGTTCTTGAAGAAGACGTCGTACGGGTCCATCTTCAGCTTCATCG